>JAAZNT010000281.1 GCA_012798145.1 Thermoanaerobaculaceae bacterium
CAGCCCCCCTCGCAAAACTCTTTTTATGTTCTTGACGCCGCTTTCTCAAAGTTACAAAAATTTAATGCAAAAGAGTATTTCCCCAAAGAATATGAATCTTGCGAATTTGAAATTGAATCAGCCAAGAGAGCTGTATTAATTGAAATGGCACAGCCTTTTTATTTAAGAGATTTCACTTATTCTTCTCAAAAATTGTCAGAGGTTCAAGACAAAACTATAAAACTGCTAATAAAGTCCTCAGAGAAAGAACGGCTTTTAAGCATTCAAGTTAAGGAAAATTTAAAGAAACTCGAAGAAATGCTTAACAGAGCGAAAAACCTTCTTAGCCACGCATCCAGCAGCGCTATAGGAAGACATAGATTCTCAAGCGCTGAAATTTCTTATAAAAGCGCCAAGCAGCTTTATGAAGCCAAAAGGTTGAACTCTGCACTGAAAGAATCTTTGAAAGGACTGACAATGGTTAAAAAAGCAATTTCAACAGGTGCGGAGATTCTTTCAAGATTTAGTGACCCGGATTTAATAAGAAAATGGATATCCTGGAAAAAAAGAGCCATAGAGGAAAGCAGAAGTGTTGGCTCTGCAATTGTCGTAAATAAAGAAAAACACACACTTGAATTATACAAGAAGGGAATGCTTGCAAGAACCTTTGAGGCTGAACTGGGAGCAAATTCGACAAGCCAAAAAATGTATGCCGGAGATAGAGCCACTCCTGAGGGATACTATCGCATAACAGCCAAGAAAGGAAGAGGTCAGAGCAAGTACTATATGGCTCTCTTGATTAACTACCCAAATAACGAAGACAGAGAAAGGTTTCACACACTGAAGTCAAAGAAAGAGCTTGGCAGTAGATCAAGCATTGGAGGTTTGATTGAGATTCATGGAGGCGGAGGAAGAGGTTTTGATTGGACAGACGGATGCGTCGCTTTGACAGACAAAGAAATGGAATATCTATTCAAAGAAGTCTCGGTAGGCACACCGGTTGCAATTATTGGTTCTGAAGGGAGCGGTCCAATAAACAGCGTTCTTGGTGAATTAAAATGAACGAAGATGGCGTTTTGACTGACACTATTTCAAGCGATATTAAAAGCGCAAAAAAATATAGTTTTGTAAAAATTCTTCTTTACTTGTTTTTTGGCTTTCTGAGTTTGACCGCTATTTTTCTTTTGTTCTTTCTTGGAACAGGCTACGGTTCAACTTCAATTACAGAAAAAGCTATGCTTAAAGGAAGGGAACATCCTTCAAAAGAAGAAGCAAAAAACAGCGAAAGCATAATCAATTCTGCAGAGAAAGAGATTTCTTCCTTATCCCCCACAAAAACATTCATCGTTATAGATAGAATTCACAACAGGCTATGGCTATACGAGGATGGCGAAAAAACACTTGAAGCAAAAATTTCAGCAGGCGCCGGCTCAATTCTCAAAGACCCCAAAACTCAGAGGGAGTGGACTTTCGACACTCCAACCGGCAGATATAAGGTTAAGGGAAAAAGAGAACGCCCCTTGTGGACAGCACCTGATTGGGAATTCATTGAAGCAAACGAGCCTTACCCTAAAAACTATTCTGACAGAACAGAAGAGGGAATGTTGGGAGAATACGCTTTGGACCTTGACATCCCCGGCTATATGATACACGGAACTTTGTATGAGCGGCTCATTGGAAGAAATGTCACCCACGGATGCGTAAGGGTGGGAAGAGACGACTTAAGAATTTTATGGAAGAAGGTGCCAATTGGCTCGACGGTTTTTATATTTTAAATATTTAATTCTTATTTTTGCCTTATTTTTTGCTTTTTCTTGCTCTTCCAAGAAAGAACTTGGGATCGCACCAGACAATTTTACTGAAAGCGACAATGCACACCTCCTTTCCATAAAATCCCAACTTGCTTCCTCAAAAGATTTCTACATTGAACTTTCGATAAGAGAGAAAAAAATCAATTTGTGTCATTCTGGAACAGTTTTGAGGTCATATCCTTTTAAGAAAATCTCCCTTGAGAAAAAGAGATTCCTATTTATTCAAGCGGGAAAACATTTTCCCTTCAACAACACCCTTTTCTCGGAAGGGAATCTTTATCCTCAAAGAATAATAGAAAGAGTGAGAGTTGTTCCGGGAGATGAATCAACAAGACCTACTCCAGAAGCGCCGGGAATAATCCCCCCCACAATGGAAGATATAATTGCTGTTCCGCCGGTTTACGACCTTGATTTCAAAGGCTCTTTCTCAATAAGGTTTATCTTGGATGGAGAAATACCCGGCAAAAAGATGAAGACAAAAAAACTTCATCTTAAATGGAATGATTTTTTGACTGGTGTTGGAATAAAAAAAGGTCCTTCATTAAGATTGAAGATTGAAATGGATTCAAAAGAGGGAGCAGCATTCTTCAGATCCTGTCCGGAAAAGACAAAACTACTTATCCTGCCGTGAAGAAAAAGGATTTTTTGCATTTATTTTCAATTATTGCAGTTTCAATTTTGCTTTTTGTTTTTGTCATATCTTTTTTCTTCAAGCCATTCCGAATAGATGGAAAAAGTATGGAACCTCTTTTCCAGCAAGGCGATATAGTTTTTGTGAAAAGGCTTTTTTACAGAATAGACAGAAACGAAGTGGTCGTTGTGAAAATGCACGATCAAACTTATGTTGTCAAAAGGGTTTTGGCGATAGAAGGAGACAGAATTGATTACAAAGACGGCGAAATTTTTGTAAATGGCGAAAATAGAGGTAAAATAACCTCTGGAGATTATAGGATGTTTTTTGATAATTCATCTTTCATAGTTGAAAAGAATTCCTTTTTTATTCTTGGAGACAACAGATCTTCGAGCATTGATTCAAGATTCTGGGGAAGCATTTCAAAAGATATGATTTACGGCAAAGTAGTTTTTAATCTTTTTTCTTTTTTGAGAAAAGAAGGGGTTGCATAAAGTGATTGAAGCAAGAGACCAATCAGGAATTATGCACGGCGCTCTTGAAAAAGTTGGGCTTCCAGAAATTTTGGATTTCCTATCAACGATGTCAAAAACTGGAGTTCTTCTTTTAAGAAACGGAAATGTCACCAAGACCCTCCATTTCAAAAGAGGGGTTGTCGTTTTTGCCACTTCAAACATACCCGATGAAAGATTCGGGGAAATGCTCTTGAGAGAGGGAAAAATAACTGCAGACCAATTTACAGAAGCATCAAAGCAAATAACAAGGGGCAAAAGGCTCGGGAAAATCTTGGTCGAAATGCAGGCGCTTTCCCCAAAAGATTTGTGGAATGAAGTTAGACATCAAGTTCAGGAAATCGCTTACAGCGTTCTTTCTTGGGATTCTGGAACCTTCCAGTTTTTTGAAGGCGAAGAAAGAACTGGTGAAAATATAACAACCTCCCTAACAGTTCAGGAAATTCTCCTTGAAGGATTAAGAAGAATAAAAAACAAAGAACTCTTAGAAAAAGTTTTTCCAAGCAAAGACATCGTATTTGAGAGAGTTTTGCCAGCAAGCCGCCCTACAAATCTGCACTTTGAAGAATATGAAAAACATGTTTTTAAATTGGTTGATTCAGAAAGAACAGTTCAGGAGATTTGCGACCTTTCAGAAATTGGAGAATTTGAAACTCTTAAAACTCTTTACATCTTTTTCTCAATTGGGTATCTGCATGTTAAAAAACGCAAAGACAAATTTGTAGAAGAGCAAAAAGAACTTGCAGAAGGCAGACAGATTGTAAGAAGTTACAACGAAATCTATTCTTTTCTATACCATTATTTCCTTAGGGAAGTTGGTCCAATCGCTGAAAACATTATGGAAAAATATCTTAACAAACTAAAAGTTGACCAGCCAGAACTTTTCCAAAGAGTCACCCTCAGAAGCAACGGAACTCTTTCAGAAGAAAGAATTCTTGAAAATCTTAAAACCATTTCAAAAGACAGACACTCCACTCTAATAAGAGGACTTAACGAATTCATTTATTCAATTCTTTTCGTCATAAGAAAAACACTTGGCGAAGAGCACGAAAGAAATGTGCTTGTAACGCTCAAAAGAACAAGACCCGACCTTTTTGAAAAGCAAAACCCTTAATAAATGCCCGTTTCATCTAAAAAGATATTGGCAGTTTTGGGTCCAACCGGCTCAGGAAAATCAAGATTGTCAATAGAAATAGCAAAAAAAATCTGCGGAGAGATAATATCCTGCGACAGTATGGCTGTTTACAAAGGCGTTGACATAGCCACTGACAAAATCCCATTCACAGAAAGAGAAGAAATCCCTCACCACCTTTACGATGTTGCGGAGGCTGGAACCTTTTTCTCCGCGGGGCTTTTCAGGAAAATGGCGCTTGAGGCAATTGAAAACATTCTTGAAAGAAAGAAAATCCCGATTATAGTTGGCGGAACGGGGCTTTACGCAAGGGCACTTCTCTCGGGAATGGCTGAAGCGCCGTCAAGAGACGATAAACTGAGAGAAAAACTAAAATCCATAGCGGACAAAAAAGGAACTCCCCACCTTCACTCTATTCTTCAAAAACTTGACAAAGAGAGAGCTCTTTCAATAACTATAAACGATAAAGTGAGAATCATTAGAGCAATTGAACTAAGGATTCTTACAGGCAGGAAATTTTCAGAAATAGCTTCTCTAAACAAATATCTACCTGAAGATTATCAAGTGAAGAAAATTTGTCTCTATTACCCGAGAGAAATACTTTATAAAAGAATCGAAAACCGCGTAGACCAAATGGTCCAAAGAGGTTTGTTTGAAGAAGTCAAAGCGCTTTATGACTCTAAAAAGCTATCTGGACCGCTTTCAAAAGCAATTGGAATAAAAGAGATTATCACCTGTTTGGAAGGAAACAAAAAATTTGAAGATGCGGTTGCCGAGATTAAACAGCATACAAGAAACCTCGCCAAAAGACAGTTGACTTGGTTTAAAAAAGAAATTGAGTTAAAATGGATTGTGATGGATGATGAAGATGAGAGAGCAAGGATTTTAGATGAAATTGAAAGATGGTCAAGGGGAGAGAGCTATGAGTGGTGAGGTGAGCATTCAAAATCAACTTCTTAATCTTGTCAGGAAAGAAAAGACTCTTATCACAGTTTTTCTTGTTTCCGGCAAAAAATTTGTTGGGTTTGTAATCGGATTTGACAGGTACACAGTCCATTTGAGGTGCAGAGATTTTGACCAAATTATTTTTAAGCATGCTATTACTAACATCTCCGTTCCTAAAGCGGTTATGCAAAAACTTCCGCTTATGAACGGAGCAGACCGTTACGACGCTATTGAAGCATCCTTTCCAGCGGAAGAGCAGATGAGCGAACCGGAGCCAAGGGAGGAATAACAAATGGACGATCTTGAACTTTTAAAGAAAGTTCCGCTCTTTGCCAACCTCGGAGCGAGAGAACTTATGGCAGTTAGAGACACTTCAAGCGTGATAACTTTGCCCAAGCAAAACATACTTTTTTGTGAAGGAGACAGAGGGGATTCCCTATATCTAATTTTGAAAGGCAAAGTGAAAGCGTTTCTTCTCGCAGAGGATGGTCGTGAGATCGTTCTGTCAATACTTGGTCCCGGAGAAATAGTTGGCGAGATGGCGATTTTTGACCTTGCAGAAAAACGTTCTGCGACCGTTGAAACTCTTGAAGACAGCCAATTTCTGACAATTTCCGGGGAAAAATTTGTAAGCGTCTTAAAAGAATACCCCTCGGTGGGAATAAGCGTAATAAAGACTCTTTCAGCGCGATTAAAAACAACTTCATCAAGGATCAGAAACTTGATTTTCCTTGACACTTACAGCAGAGTCGGAAGATTTCTTCTTGAAAGAGCAGAGTCTGAAGGAAGAATTCTGGCTGACGGCTCCATACTTGTCACAAGGCCTACTCACGACGAGATAGCAAATTTCATTGGCTCCTCAAGAGAAACCGTTTCGCGAGCGTTAAAGGAACTTGAGCACCAAGGTTTAATAAAAAATGTTGGAAGAAAGGTAATTCTTTATAAAATAAAGGACTAAAAAACAAATCTTTTGATAAAGGGGGAAACATGGCAGTAACAGTTGACGGCAAGAGTTTGACTATTGAAGATGTTTTGAAAGTTGCAAGGTTTGGAGAAAAAGTTGAGATCCACCCTGACGCCCTTGAAAGAATAAAAGCGTCAAGAGCCTTCATTGAAAGAAAAATCACAGCAAGAGAAATAATGTATGGAGTCAACACCGGCATTGGAGAACTTGTTAATGTCATTTTAAATGATGACCAGATACAGGATTTCCAGAAATACCTCATTTACAACCATGCTGCAGGAATTGGCGAACCTTGTCCAATAGAGCATGTTAGAGCGGCAATGCTGAGCAGGGTCAATGTCCACGCAAAAGGATACAGCGGCTGCAGACCAGAAATAACCCTTACCTATATTGAAATGTTGAACAAGGGCGTAACCCCTGTCGTATGCGAAAAAGGAAGCGTCGGCGCCTGCGGAGATCTTTCCCCTATGAGCCAATGCGCTTTGTCTTTGATGGGCGAAGGCGAATGCTTTTATCAGGGAAAAAGAATGCCAACAAAAGAGGCAATGGACAAAGCCGGAATAAGCATCCCGGGATTGAAAGCAAGAGACGGGCTCGCAGCGATAAACGGCTCTAATCTGATAACAGGGATAGGTTGTCTTATCCTCAACGACGCAGAAGTATGGACAAAGCATGCAGAAGTTGCTGCGGCAATGACCCTTGAAGCGCTTCTTGCCAATATGAAGCCATACGATGTGAAACTTCACCAGCTCCGTGGCTTTCCGGGAGCGGTGAAATCGGCGTCAAACCTGAAATCAATTATGGACGGTTCCGATTTGATAGCAGGAAAAGTCAAAGTGAAAGTTCAGGACGCTTATTCAATGCGCTCAACTCCGCAAGTCATAGGCGCTTTAAGAGACCAGTTGAAACACGCAAGGAAACAGATTTAAATAGAACTCAATGGAGTAGCAGACAACCCTATTTTCGTTAGCGAAGAAGACAGGGTTTTGACGGGAGCCAATTTTCAGGGGACTCCAGTAAGTCTTCCTCTTGATGTCACCGGCGCCGCTATCGCGATGGTCTGCGTTCTTTCCGAAAGAAGACTGAACAGGCTTTTAAACACAAATTTAAGCGTAGGTCTTCCTCCGTTTTTGACAAAAGGAGCCGGAATGTTTTCGGGTATGATGCTTTCTCAATACACGGCAGATATGCTTATTTCAGAGCAGAGAATCCTTTCCTCTCCTGCATACACCCTCTCAATTCCAGCCGCGGCGGATCAAGAAGACTTCGTCTCAATGGGTATGAACAGCGCGCTAAAAACAAAGCAGATCCTGAAAAACGCTTATGGTGTGCTGGGAATAGAATTTATGGCTGCGGCTCAGGCTCTCGACTTTAGAGAATTCAATTTTGGCAAGGGAACAAAAACAGCGCACCGTGTGATAAGAAAATATGTTGAGCACCTTGATGTTGACAGGCCTTTGTTCAGAGATCACAACACAATGGCAGAACTTGTTGAAAAAGGCGAAATAGTTGCTGAAGTGGAAAAAGAGATAGGAAAACTTCAAGACTCTTGGCAGTAACAAAAATTTGTTTTTAGGAGGTTTCAAATGAGGACTCTTTTTGCTCTTATCCTTACTCTTTCTTCAATTCTCATTTTTGCTTCCGCTCCCTCAAGAGAAGAGATTTTGAAAGAAATGGCAATTCCTTCAACGGAAACTGTAAGAGGCCAAAAGGATGGAATTGGCTACGCAAAAACAAAAGAGCAGATGGAAGAAATCTACAACCTTTCTTTAGAAACACCTTCCCCAAATGTTTTCGGTGAAGAGCCTTCTTCATCCGCTTTTTGCGTAATAGTCCCTCACGACGATTACCTTTATGCCGGAAGAGTTTACAGACAACTTCTGCCTATGATAAAAGCAAAGACGGTTTTCATAATAGGTCCTCTCCACAGATGGAGAGACTTTGATATCAAAAACAAGATAGTGCTTGACGGATATTCAAGTTGGAGGACACCTGACGGAGAGGCAAAAGTTTCAAAATTGCGAGACCTGATTCTAAGGGGGCTTCCAGAGAACATATTTGTTCAAAACAACACTGCATTTGACTCTGAACATTCAATAGAAGGCCCTCTCTTCTTCCTGAAACACGCAAACAAAGATGTTGAAATAGTTCCAATTCTTGTAACACCAATGGATTATCAAACTATGAAAGATATTATTGACAATCTTATAACCGTTGTTGGAACCTATATGGAGTTTAACAAACTTTTTGTCGGAGACGATATAGCGTTTGTTATAAGCGCGGACGCTGTTCATTATGGAAAAGATTTCAACTACACTCCCTATGGGGACGGCGGATGTGAAGCGTATCAAAAAGCGGTTGATGAAGATAAATCAATAATTGTTGACCTTCTTTCAAAATCTGTCACAGAAAACAGAGTAAAAGCCATTTTTGAGCGTTTTCAGGATTTGTATCAGCCGGAAAAATCCAAAATAACATGGTGCGGAAGATTCTCAATACCTTTCGGGCTTTCTTTGGGCTCAAATCTTTTCAGAATAACTAACGCAAGAGACTATAAAGCAAGGGCTTTTTATGGATATCCCCTATCCTACTCAACATCAATCGGCGCTCCTGCCCTTCCGTCAAAATCAGGGCTTGGAACG
>JAAZNT010000282.1 GCA_012798145.1 Thermoanaerobaculaceae bacterium
CAGGAAGTTCTTTCATATTTTCACTTGAAGAGGGGATGATTTTATTTAAAAACTCTCTGGCGATTTCATTTTCGGTATATTTTACGCTATTCTCCTTTAAAAGCCCTTCGTAAAGCCTGCTTGAATAGAACGACGAAGAATCGTGATTAATCCTTCCCGGTGACCCAAAAGAACTTGTCTTTGTCCCGTTTTTCCTCTTCTGCGCCTTCATCTAATCTTCTCTCCAATAATCAACCCATCTGTCAAAAGCGTTAAATTCAATCTCTCTTTTCGTCCATTCAATCGCTATTTTCCTGCTCCCTTTTTCACCGATTATAAGCGATAGCGCCTTATGGGAAATTTCAACTCCTCTCGGATTTGTTCTTTCCTTGGGAAGTTTGATATATTCTTCTCTTCCTATCTTTTTAAAGACAGAAAGCTGCGATGAAACAGGAAGGAAGAAAAGAGCGCCTTCGCCGTTCCAGTTTATTTGAGCGAGCAAAATGTCGTATTTGGGGTAATAGGATTCAAGGAACTCCTTTGCTTTTTTGGCATCAACAGTCCATATAAGTTTGACGCCGTTAAGACTTTTTCCGGTAATTGTCTTGATTGAAATTCCTTTCCCAAAAAGTCTCAGATCAATTTCCGCTTCTGTGATGGGAATTTCAGTTTCAATGTTTTCCTCACCAAATTTGTAAATCAAGAGTGCAGTTAAAATTCTTTCCCTTAATGAGCCGACTTCCATTCCAATTTTACCGGCTCTTGAGCTTTCCAATTCCGCTATTTGAAAAAGATATGGAAGCTTTCTTTTAATTTTTTCAGTAGTTTTTTCGTCATTAAACAACTCTTCAAGTCTGGAACTCAATGTTTTCTCCTTATAAAAAGATCCTATGAAGAAAATATCCAATTCTGAATAAAACTCTTCGGATCAGGTTTAATTGTATATTTTTCCCACCATTTCGTCAAACAAAATATTTTTTCCTGTTCCCCTTTTGGCATTTCTTTCGCCTTCCGCTTTTTTTTGACTGAACGATTTTGCTTTGCTACAATTTAATTTGTTAAATGGAGGATTAAATGGCAAAAGGAGCGATTTCAAAATTTATTGAGAAGAATTTCAGACATTTTAATGCGGCGGCTCTTCTTGACGCTGCGGAAGGTTACAAAAAGCACCTTGAGAGAAACGGCTATATGCTTGTAACTCTCGGCGGGGCAATGAGCACAGCAGAACTTGGGATCACTCTTGCTGAGATGATCCGCAAAGGAAAGGTCAATGCGATTTCAACTACTGGAGCCAATCTTGAGGAGGATGTTTTCAATCTTGTCGCCCACAACCATTATGTGAGAATCCCGAATTACAGGGATTTGACGCCAAAAGATGAAAAGAAACTTCTTCAAAAGCATTTGAACCGCGTTACGGACACCTGCATTCCTGAAGAAGAGGCGATGAGGAGAATTGAGAGGGCTGTTCTTGAAGAATGGGTAAAGGCGGATAAAAGCGGCGAGAGGCATTTTCCGCACCAGTTTTTATACAAGATTCTTTTGTCTAAAAAACTTGAAAAGTATTATCAAATACACCCGAAAAACAGCTGGCTTCTTGAGGCGGCGAAAAGAAACCTTCCCATTTTTGTCCCGGGAGCGGAAGATTCAACTTTGGGGAATATGTATGCCGCCCATTGTATGAACAAAGATATTAAAAATCCACTGACGATGAAGAGCGGTTTTGAGTATATGATAGAACTTGCGAATTGGTATCTAAAGACATCAAGAAAGCATTCAATCGGATTTTTCCAGATCGGGGGCGGAATATCAGGAGATTTTCCAATTTGCGTGGTTCCTATGCTGCATCAGGATTTGAGGATGAAGAATGTTCCTTTGTGGGGATACTTCTGTCAAATTTCTGAGGCGGCGACAAGTTACGGCTCTTATTCGGGAGCGGTTCCCAATGAAAAGATAACATGGGGAAAACTCGGCGTTGAGACGCCGAAATTCATTATAGAATCAGATGCCACGATAGTCGCTCCGCTTATCTTTGCTTATGTTTTAAATAAATAAAAGGAGGTAAAAATGGATAAATTGAAGGGAAGCCAGACTGAAAAGAATCTTTTGACTGCGTTTGCAGGAGAGTCGCAGGCAAGAAACAGATACACTATGTTTGCAGAAGTGGCAAGGAAAGAGGGATTTGAAAAAATAGCCGACATTTTTCTTGATACAGCCGAGAATGAATACGAGCATGCAAAGAGAATGTTTAAGTTTCTTGAAGGCGGCGAAGCGGAGGTCTCGGCGTCTTATCCTGCGGGAAAAGTTGGAACGACAAAGGAGAATCTAAAAGAGGCAGCCGCGGGAGAAAATTACGAGCATTCAAAGATGTATCCCGAATTCGCCGATATCGCTGAAAAAGAGGGGTTCAAACTTATAGCAAATGTTTTCAGAATGATTGCAAAAGTTGAGGTTGAACACGAGAAAAGATACCTTGAACTTCTTGAAAAAGTGGAAAAGGAAAATTACTTCAAAAGAGAAAAGCCGACCAAATGGAGATGCAAAAAATGCGGACACATACACGAAGGTCCTGAGCCTCCGGGCGCTTGTCCGCTCTGTCTCCAGCCCAAAGCTTTTTTTGAACCGCTGGAATAATTTTTCCTGCTTGCTCAACAATCTCTCTTAATGAATATATTTGAAGGGATTGGTGTTTATATTAAATGACGAGTCATTCTCACATTGACAGACCTCTTTATATCACCGTTTTTCTTAACGGGTTCATTTCACTCCTTGAACTCTTTTTTGGCTTGATATCAAACTCTCTTGCTCTTATTTCTGATGCCGCTCACAACCTGACAGATTTTCTTGCTGTCTTTCTTGCGTTGATTTCAAGGATAGCGGGAAGAAAGCCTCCTACATTGAAACACACTTACGGCTTCCGAAGGCTTGAAATTTTCGCTGCTTTTTTTAACGGTCTTCTGCTTTTCGCAATAATGGCTATTCTTTTAAAGGAGTCAATATTCAGGTTATTCAACCCCGTCAAGCCACCAAGTCAAACCATTGTTATAGTTGTTGGAATAGCAGCATTCTTTGTAAATTTCATTTCAGTCATTGTTTTGAATCCACACAAAAAAGAGGATGTAAATATCAAAATCGCTTTTATCCACCTTTTGCAGGACGCTTTTGTCTCCGTCGTGGTTATAATTTCCGCCTTTCTCTACAATTTCAGTTTTGGAAAATATGTTGACCCAATAGCGACAATTTTGATTTCAATTTTGGTCTTAAAAAGCGCTATTTTAATCCTTTATGAAACTGTGTTGACTCTTCTTGAAGGCGTTCCTCCAAATATTGATATAATGGAAATTATTAATTTTGTAGGGCAAAACTATCCGCAAATTTCAATTCACCACATTCATATTTGGCAGAACGGACCAAATGAAATACTTCTTACCGCTCACATCCATTTCAAAGAAAATTGCAGGACCGATGAAATTGAAATGGTTTTTGCCGACCTAAAGGAGAAATTTGAAAAACAATGGAAAATAAACCACATAACTTTTGAGCCTGAATTTAACGGCTGTGGAGAAAGCGAAACAATTTCAAAAGGAATTAGCAAAGGAACCAAGTTTTAATTGACCGCTAAAAACAAAAAAAGCCGCCCTTTCGGACAGCTTTTCTTTTTTATTCAATTGGATTAAATTGTTACGGCGTTGTGGGAGACGCAGGGGCAAGAGAATCAGAGCCGCCTACCGCTGTGTCAACATGTGTAGTTGTCGTTCCATAAACAGTTCTTGTCTTTAGATTGTAGTTTTTAAGAAAGTCGTCATATCTGAAAAAGACTGCGTTTGCTCTCCCCCAAGTAACTTTATCATCGGGATTTGCCGAATAAACTGAAATTCCAAAAAGTCTCAAGATATGAGCAAGGTCACCTTCCGTCATATCTTCATTTGCGCTCCAAGCCCCTGAAAAAGGAACAATTGCCACATCCTGAAGAACGGATATAGCCGAATCAACAGTCCATCCTCCCGCAGGAACCGGCGTAGCGGTGTGCTTTACGAGAAGTAAAGCGAAATCCCCCTGCTTGATAATATCGCTGTTGTCAGCCAGAACGGCTATGCTTCCCAAAAGACCAATCAGCATTGCAATTAAAATCATTTTCCCTTTCATTTTCTACTCCTCCATTTTTAAACATACAACTTTTTTAACCATTTGTCAAGTCCGCACCTTTAGTTTTAGTAAAGCTCCCTGTCTCTATGTTTTCTCTTTTTGACCTTCACGCTTAGGTTTTGAAATCTTGACAAATCAATACCGAAAAGCCAATTAAGCTTCTTTGGCGATGTTCCCGTTGTGTAATAATAGCTGTTGCTGTAATAATAATCGTAATAATATGAAGATGTCGTGTCAACATAATTCATAACAACACCGGCAAGCTGGGCTTTTAGTCTTTCCAAAGTGACTATGGTTCTTTGCAGCAATGGCCTGTGTGTAGATTTGTGTTTTGCAACAAGAAGAACAAGGTCGCTGTAGGTTGCAAGAATTTGGGCATCTGTCAACGATAGAGCAGGCGGAGAATCAATAACAACCCAGTCAAAATCGCTTTTAACTTTTGAAATGAGTTCCTTAAATCTTTTCATAGAAAATAATTCTGGTGGGTTGGGAGGTATTGGCCCCGAATACATAAGCCAGAGATTAACGCCTACCGGAACAATAAAGTCTTCCAATTTCGCTTCTTTGTCTGCCATATAGTGTGTCAATCCTTTGACAGCCGCTTCTGGCTTAAATTTTCGGTGCAGTGTAGGCCTTCTCAGATCGCAGTCCATAACAAGAACTCTGTCCCCGCCAGCGGCAAGAACGCTTCCAAGGTTTATAGCAACTGTACTCTTTCCTTCTTTTGGCGCGGCGGATGTCACAAGAATTACATTCTGTTGTTTGTTCTGGCTTGCATAAATAAGAGCAGTTCTAAGCGTCTGATACGCTTCAACAGACGCTCTCTGAGATTCTGACCCGATTGCGGGAACCATCGTCAGAAGGTTCAACCCCAGCCCCTGCTCAACATCCTCAGTTGATTTGATTCTTGTGTCAAAGACCTGAATCG
>JAAZNT010000283.1 GCA_012798145.1 Thermoanaerobaculaceae bacterium
AAATAAAGTTTCTTCAAAACCCAAAGAAGGAAATAACAAATTTCCGCAAACCATCCCCAACCCCAATTCATCATTCTAAAAGCAGTCCCTTTCAACTTTTTTAACTCGTTGTAATCTTTTGGTCCTAAATAGATGGCACCTTTTCCTTTTGTTTCAGAAAGCAGAATGATGTCCGAATCAGCGGGGTGTATCTTCTTTAACTTTTCATTTAAGGGAATTGTTCTTAAGCGGATAGATTTCAGATCGTCATTTGGGAGAAAAATGGCTGCGAAATAGTTGTTTGCGACACCGCTCCACGAGATCTTGGCATTGGCTCCATAAATTTCTTCGGTGTATGGCTCCGCTGCTTTTTTGGAGCGAACCGCTTTTTCAAATTTTCCATTGGCTTCATATCCCACATATTCTTGTTGAAAATATTTGTTTTTTGCCTGCTCTTTTGTCAGCTTGCCAAGTCCGGGTCCAAAAGCGATAAAGACGCTCTCAAGCGGCTTGCCATTTTTTGTTCCCGATATTTCGTAGTTTAAAAGGTATCCGCTTTCGCCAAGAGAAAACTTTTTTATTATGCTGTTTCCAGCGCCGTCAGACCAGGAAAATGTTACTTCATTTCCCTTTTGTTCCATGTGGAACAACGCCTCTTTGATATTCTTGTCAAAAGCGTCATCACCCGTCAAAACTGCGAGCGGGTAATCTTTTAAAGCAGAAGAAAGAGGAGAAACAAGATCATCCGGGGTTTGGGAGTCTTTTTCCTTATATTTCTTTAAGAAAGCGTTGACAAGCACCGCGCCCTTGTTTGATAATTTAATTTTAATATCACTGTTCTCGATTTCTCCCGACTCCTCTTTCTCAGAAAAAAGAGGAGCGTCGCTTTTAGGAGAAACGGCTTCTTCTTGTTTAACTTCTTCCTTTTGTGGAGGGGATGTGGTTTCAACTTCTTTATTTTCAACAACTTGCGCCCGATTAACGGGATTTTCCTTCTTTGGGGTGAAGAAAAAAGCCCATAAAATGAAAACAACCGCTATCAAAACAGTTGTTAGTATTAATCTTCCAAAACCAATCGGCTCTTCTTGTCCTAACTGTGTCATTTTACATCCTTTTGTGGAATCGGGTCATAGCCACCATCGCAAAAAGGGTGGCACCTTAAAATTCTTTTTATAGCGAGAATAGAACCCTTAAAAACGCCAAAGACAGATATCGCTTGGTAAGCGTACTCCGAGCAGGTCGGATAAAATCTGCAGGAGGGCGGCAGAATGGGGCTTAAAGCGACTTTGTAAAATTTTATCAGAGACAGAATAACAAATTTCATTTAAATCCTCTTTGCAAGATCCTCAAAAATAGTCAACGCCTCAAAAAAAGTCAAACTTTTGGAATCTTTCTTTGCGTTTATAACAATGTCATATTTGTCGCAAAAAAGTTCTTTTGATCTTCTGAACGCTTCCCTCAAAATCCTTTTTATTCTGTTTCTTACAACAGCGCTACCCACCTTTTTTGGTATTGTAACTCCGAGTCTGCAGTCCGCCAACCCGTTTTTCATTGTATAGACAACTACCTTTCGGAAGAAGTGAGTCTTCCTCGCTTCATATACTTTTAGGAACTCCCTCCGTTTTCTTAAGCGATTTTCTTTTGTGAAGGATTCTTTTACTGTGGAGTAAGACGCCATCGGCCCTTTGCGCGTCTGCTTGAAAGGACCTTTCTTCCGCCCTTTGTTGCCATCCGTGCTCGGAACCCGTGCGTTTTCGCTCTGTGGCGTCTGTTTGGCTGAAATGTTCTCTTCATCGTACAACTTCCTTTCGCAAACTTTCATTATAACACAAAATGGCGTTTTTCCAAAATGTAAAGTTTTGAAGCGGCTTCTTCATACTTTATAAAAATATCCTTATCCTTGTCTGTGGCTGTTTTTAGTTTCTCCTCAGCGTCGGCTTTGAGACTTCTAACTTTATCAATATCAAGTTCCTCAATACTTTCCACCCGCTCCGCGAGGAGAGTGACTTTTTGGGGAAGTATCTGGACAAAACCGCCTTCCACAAAAAGGCTTAGATTCCTTTTTTTCCCAATAAATTCAAGTATCCCCGGCTTAATTGAAGATATTAAAGGAAGATGCCCTTTCATAGCGCTCAAATAACCTTTAGCGGCGGGCAGAAGAACAACATATACTTCCTCTTCAAGATATTTCTTGTAAGGGGTTACAACTTCAAGGATGAATGGATTTGACGAGCCCTTTTCTTCCATCTTATATCCTATTTTGCGAGGCTTTCCGCTTTTTCAAGCGCTTCTTCAATCGTCCCAACCATATAGAATGCCTGCTCTGGTATTTCGTCGTGTTTCCCCTCTGCTATTTCTTTGAATCCTCTTATTGTTTCCTCAACCTTCACATATTTTCCTTTCATTCCTGTAAACTGCTCTGCAACATGGAACGGCTGTGAAAGGAATTTTTGGATTTTTCTCGCCCTTGCGACGGTTATTTTATCTTCTTCAGAAAGTTCATCCATTCCCAAAATCGCTATGATATCCTGTAAATCTTTATATTTCTGCAAAATCGCCTGAACTTTTC
>JAAZNT010000284.1 GCA_012798145.1 Thermoanaerobaculaceae bacterium
CGGCTCGTCAATAAAAGAAGAAGGATGTACATAATACTTTTTCTCCATTACATTTCCTCCAAGTATGATTTTATGCAATTTGCAATAAATTTTCCACTTTTCCCATCTCCGTAAAGGGCTTCGCTGAAATCTAATTTCTTAATCATCAATTTATGAAAACATTTTTTTATTGAATCAGGAGATGTACCTGCAACTAAATTAACTCCCTTTTTGTTCAATTCCACCCATTCAGTTTCATTCCTTAAAGTTACACAGGGGACTTTATGAAAATATGCTTCTTTTTGGATGCCTCCTGAATCTGTTAGAACTACTGCAGATTTTGAAAGAAGCGCCTGCGTATTCAGATATGACATCGGTTTAGTTATTATAAGTCCTTCTATATTGTCAGGAACTATATTTCTTATTCTCGGATGAACAGGAAAAATAAGTTTCATTCCCTCTTTTAGAATTGCTTCAAGTCCTTTAAGTATTGAATTAAATTTGTCTTTATCATTCGTGTTTTCTTCTCTGTGGATTGTGACAATTCCATATTGTTTTTCTTTTAGTTCATATTTTTTAAGTATCGCTTTTGAATGTTCCTCAAACTTTTTCTTAAACATCAAATATGTGTCTAACATAATATCGCCGGTTCTATATACCCCTTTTTGCAAGCCCTCTTTTTTCAAATTCCTCACAGCAGAGTCTGATGGAGCAAAAAGAAGAGTAGAAATATGGTCTGTTAAAACTCTGTTTATCTCTTCTGGCATTGTTCTGTTAAAAGACCTCAAACCCGCTTCAATATGAAAAACAGGTATATGCAGTTTTACAGAAGCAAGGGCGCCGGCAAGAGTTGAATTTGTGTCTCCGTAAACTATTACCCCTTTTGGCTTCTCTTTCAGTAAAACCTCTTCTATTTTTTCAACCATTCTTCCTGTCTGCGCTCCGTGAGATAAAGAGCCTATTTCAAGGTGGTATTTGGGTTCTTTTAAGCCCAAAGTATCAAAAAAGATCTGTGACATTTCATAATCGTAATGTTGTCCTGTATGAATTATTATCTCCTTAATTCTCATTTTTTCAAGCGCTTTTGAAAGAGCAACCGCTTTTATAAATTGAGGCCTTGCACCAACAATTGTAACGATTACTGGAATATTCATTTTTTTAGCAATTCCAAATACAAATCAAGCAAATTGAATATTTCCTTTTCAGCGTTGTATTCCTTAAGGCAGGATTCTCTTCCTCTTAATCCCATTTTAACCGCCTCATCCTCAACTGAAAGTATTTCGTCAATCGCTTTTGCAATTGATAATGCGTCTGAAGTGTTGCAAATCGCGCCACATTTATATTTTTTGACGACTTCTCTTTGGTTTGGAAGGTCAGGAACTATAACAGGCAGGGATGCAGACATATACTCAAACAACTTGTTTGGCAAAGCAACCTGAGCATTTAATGTGGGCCAAAACAAAACAAGCCCAAGAGAATATTCCTTTAAAGAATTTATAAAATTTTCCCTGCTCATCCTTCCAATGTGATTGAGTTTATTAAATACTCCTGCATTCTTCCAATAAGAAAAAATTTTTTCTTTTTCTGTTTGGTCTTTAAAGTCTCCAATTAAAGTAACAGTTAAGTCAGAATATTTGCTTTCTAAGTTTTTGATTGCATCAGCAAGCGGGTATAGAGATTTTTGCTCTAAACTTCCAGAATAAAGCAATTTGTGTTTTGAAATATCAATTTTTGAATTTAACAATTTTTGGATTATTTTTTGTGAATCCGGGAAATTTCTAAGCAAGGCAATTGGCTTGTTAAATTTTTCATAGTTTTGGACTAATTGTGGAGTTACTGTGACAATCCCATCTATTAATTTCATTGCGCGCCATTCATAATATTCATATAACTTCTTAGCCAAAAAGCCCTTCACCCCGCCTCCGCTGTTTTCATAAAGCGTCCCTGAATAATATTCGTGTATGTCATAAACAATTTTTTCACCTATATTTCTTAACTGTTTAATACTTAGAAGAAATTCAGGGTCGTGAAAATGAATAATATCGGGTTTTAAATCTTTAATCCTCGCAATAACCCCTGTAACTGATTTTATTCTTTCTTTTCTTGATATTGGTCTATTTTCTCCCCAACTTAAAAATTCAACTCCATCCAAATTTCCTGTTCCTGAAGCGCAAACATAAACTTTTTTGAAATAAGGCGCTATTAACTTTGCTTCTCTATGATAAATTCTCACATCATCAAGTTGATGCGCAGTAGTGATGTGAACTACGCTATATTCTTTGAGAGTTTGATATTTATTCATTTATGACAACATAATCCTTATGCTTTGCGTTAGGCATATTTTCAAGAACATTTGTTATTTCAATTTTCAATTGAATGTCTTTACCAAAAGCATTTTGAGTTTCTTTTTCAACTAAATTTAATACCTCTTGATTAAATTTTTGAGTGGGAATAATATAAAGGTAAAGCATTCCGTCTTTTTTATCAACAAATCTGTATCTTCTTATCACCCCCATAGAGGCAATTTCTTTGAAAATATAACTGGGAAGATTTGCATTTATTTTTTTCCCATTTGGTAAAATTATATCTTCCCCGCTTCTCCCTTCAACTCTTTCTAACAATGGGTATGTTCTTCCACAGGAACATTTCCCCTCTTTAAATATTACTTCGTCTCCTGTTCTATATCTAATTAAAGGCATTGAATAAAGTTCAAGATCAGTGGCTATTGCTTCTGTCAATGTGTTCGGTTTCATCTCTCCATTTTCATCTTCAAGCCAAGTAGTGTCCGAGAAAATATGAAATCCTCCTTTTTCGCATTCGCAAGCAACGAATCCTTGTTCTGCGCCACCATACTGAGAAAATACACCGCAGTTGCAAATTTCTGAGATAATTTTTCTTTGATAATTTCTAAGCGGCTCTGCTGTTGTTATAACTGCTTTTAGTTTCAGGAAAGATAAATCGCAATTCTTGGCTTTAATAAATGAACATAAATCAGTTATTGCAGAAGGATATCCCATAATGAATGTCGGTTTGAATTTTTTTATTCTTTTAAAACTTTCTTCAAGATATTTTTCTTCTTGATTAAAAGCCGAGATTCTTATTCTATTTAGAAGAAAATCCTTTAATGCTATCTCGCGCTTTGATTTATTGCTCCAATGCTGACCCCAAAAAAGAGCATATTTTTCTCCGTTTCTAATTCCAAACCATTCCTTTACTTGCAAATCTCTTGCGTGCCTTACCGTCCAACAAGAAGTATTTACTTTTAAAAATAAAGGAGTTCCAGTCGAACCGGAAGTTTTATCATAATGGGTCTTCATATCTTTTAACTTATCCGACAAAAAATAATGAATGTTATTCAAGACATCACTTTTTGATAATAATGGTATTGATTTCCAATATTCATTAAATTCTTTAATAGTTAGAGATTTAATTTCATCAGGATTAAAATCATAGTTATTTCTATAAAAAGGAACATTTTGACAGGCATAAATTAGCAATCTCTTTGCCTTATTAACTTTTATTTGTTCCATTTCAGAAGAATCTACTTTTTCATTCTGAATTAGGAGATTTAAAGTTGGAGAAATTTTTTCTCCTCGCAAATAAGTTAAGAACAGGTAAATTTTTTCTGCTATAAATGGATTCATTTTAAAATTCGGTTAATTGCCTTAATGACGCTCAAGGAATAATTTTCCCAAGAAAATTTATTGAGAACAAATTCTCTTGCTCTATTTGAAAATAATTGGTAATTATTTATGTTCTCCATCGCCCAATTAAATCCTCTAACAATTTCTTCCACGGAACCAGCCTTCACCACTATTCCACTTGCTCCGCAATCAACAGCTTCAGGTATTCCACCCGCGTCCGTTGTTATAACCGGTATTCCGCAAGATTGAGCCTCCAGAACAACATTAGGCAAACCTTCGCTAATGCTTGGAACAACAAGAAAATCAGCATCGTTATATAGCGATGGCATCACTGATGGATCCACAGCATATTCACTTTTAATTTCTATTTTTGAAGGATATTTCAAACGAGATAGAAATTTTTTAATTTTTTTACCGTTAACATTTAATCCAGCAAGGATAAGAATGGCATTGGGATCGCTTTTTTCAAAAATTTCCCAAGCATCGAGCAAAATATCCCCGCCTTTCATCCTCAAATTGAAGGGATAAAACAAAGAGTCTCCCTCAAATCCTCCCAAATAAAGAAATCTAACTTTATTTATATTTTTTTCTATATTTGTGGGCTTAAATATTTCACTATTAATTCCTTTGTATGCGACAACAAGTTTCCCTTCCTCAACACCGAAAGAAATCATAACATTTTTTAAAAAATTGCTCGCGCAGAAAAAAAGATCATAATTCTTCAGATATTCTTTAACCCATACTTTATTTTTATTGTATATATTTGATAAATAAATCAAGGCGTCGCTTCCAATAACATCTGCAACTATTGGTTTTTTTATTTTCGATTTTATCATCAATTCTTGCGCTAAAATGCCCACTGGATAAGAACTCCCAATATGGATAAAATCTGCCCATTCTAATTCCTCTTTCAACTTATCATTTGAATAACGAATAAAATATTTTGTCAATAAAGGATTTTTTTTAAAAGGGGGCAGAATAATTGTTGAAATCTTTTTTACTTTCACCCCGTCATATTCATATTCTTCTTTTGCTTTTCTAAACGGAAAAAATCCAGACACTTTAATCACTTTAGTAAAAAAAAATTTCTCAACGCTTTTTATCGATCTATGACTAAAAATGCCCCTATATTTTATTTTGCCATCTAATGAGGGATAACCACCGCAAATAAACAAATGTTTTCTCTTTTTTTCTAACATTTTTTCACATCAATAACTGTGAGCAAGAAACATTCTTTCACTAAATTGGCTAATGCAATAAATTTAATACTTAATCTTTTCTTAAAGAAAGCGAAGTTGCCATAGCAAGAATCAACCATGTCAACTTCAGAAAAATCGCTGAAAAACTATTGTTTGAAACTAAGCATAAAACAAAAATTGAAAAAATTACAAAACCATTTTCTTTTTTTCTATTTAGAAAAGCAAGATAACCGCAGTAAAGAAATCCTATTATATAAGGCAATCCGCCAAGCAATCCCACTTCGGTTAAAATCCAAAAAAAAGAACTATGAGGGTCTCTTCTTTCCTTTCCTGTGTAAGCACCAAGAATATAAAGGTTTTCTTCAATGCCATAGCCAAGAAGGGGTTTTCTTTTAATCATTTCAATAGCGGCAGGCCAGATTTTTTCTCTGCCAGACATGTTCCCTTCAACAATGGTTTCTTTCCACCTTTCAGATGTCAACTGGTTGACAATAGTTCCAACTGTCAGCAAGACTAAAATCGCAGTTAGTATTAAGAATACTTTCTTTTTTATAATTTTCTTTGGATATAAAATCATATAAACTGTCAAAGAAGAGAGAATGCTTATTTGTCCCCCTCTTGAAGCAAGAGATATTATCTCGTAAACAACAAAAAGCAGAAAAACCAAATGAATCTTATCTATTCCTTTCTTTAAAGAATATCTTTGAATTATTTTATGAACAAAGAAAATAAATGCCAACCCAATCATATATGTCATAGCGTTAGGATCTGTCACACCAAGAGAAACTCTTTCTCCATAAATCTTTTCTCCTTCACTCATAGAAAAACCCGGTACTTTTAACTCCGCCAACATAAGTAGTCCAATTAAAGTATAGGAATAAGTTGCTAAAGCGCCAATCAATAATTTTTTTGAAGCAAATAAGTATGATGTGACCCAATAAAATAAAAGCAGTTGGATAAATTGAAAAATTCTCGTTCTCCACTCACTATAAAAAAATGGATTTATCCATTGAATGCTAAAAGCAATAAAGGCATAATTCGTTAGGAAAAAATAAAAAGGCTTAGGAGGCGCTCCAAGAAACCATTTCCCTCTAACCGCAATAATTATAATAAAAACCAAAGCAAGCAATTTGGGTATGGAAAATCTGTTGAATATCTGATATGTCTCCATAGGTATTGAAGCAACAAAAAGATAAAATCCTGCTCTCAAGTCTAAGGCAAGAGGGGTTTCCTGTGAATAACTCAGACTCTCCCTAACTGGTCTATGTTGAATGGCTATGGGCTTATTAATCATCATACCTCTATTCCTTTATCTTAAAATAAATTCACATATCTTTTTTGTTGATTTTCCTTTGTTGACTACTGCTTGCTGTAAAAAATTATATTGTTTATCAATCAATTTTTCTTTTTCTCTGCTTTCATTTCCAATTTCTTTAACTGTCTCAACTATATTTGATGACTCTACATTTACTCCACCGCCCAACAATGGAATTTCTTTGAATGGATTTCCATCTGCATCTTTCTCCCATAAAACTGGGATACCAAATAGCATTGCTTCTATTGACACAGCGGAAGCGTATTGATAAACCACATCACAGTTTCTTATCATCTCATATAAATCTTCGTTTGCCTCAATTAAACAACATTTTCTTAATCTTTTCTCTCCTAAAAATTTTTCATAAATTGACCTGTCAGTTTCTGCTGGATGTCTTCTAATTATTAAACTAATATCATTGTCTATAAGCGATTTCAAACTCTCAAAAAATAATTCAACGCTTCTGGGAAATAGGTCGTAAGCGTGAACTCCTGAAATAGCAAGGACAACAGGTCTGCTCTTGAGATTATGTTTTTCAAGGAATTTTTCATCTTTTGGCTTTTTCTTTAACTCTTCAATAATATCAAATCTCGGACAGCCAAGCGAAACAGACCTGTTAAGAGGGTGTCCATATTCTTCGGCTTTTTTTGAAAAATATGGTCCCCAATCAAAATGATACTTTGCGTGAATTGGAAAAAGTTGTTGGTTAAAAAAACCGTGTTGTAGAACCGCCCCTTCATCAACTCCCAAAAAGAAACCTTTTCTGAATGATTCCTTATCAGAATCTGATAACACAAATTTAATATCTTCTTTGTGCTTTTTTGAAAATTCCATTGCGGCAAGCCCTTGAAATATCCAGTAGTAATCAACATTAAAAGCATTATTCATATTTCTTTCAATTTCGCTTGCCATATCAAAAGACAATTTTTTGAGATTGTTTATAAATTTTTTGTTAAATGATGTAAATATTATTTCATTTATTTCTGACATTATCATATTTCTAAATTCTATCTTTTTTGTCTTACTCCCGACAACTATGTAAGGTTTTATTTTAGATGCTTCCAATATCTTTAAAATAGGGATAAGGCTTCCAGATGCTGACGGGGCATAAGATGTCATTAAAAAAACTATTTGCCCTTTTTCAGGAACAGATACTCGTCTATTGCCATATACAAAAGATTTAACAAAGTCCTTGAAATCTCTTTTTAATTTGTTTTCTTTCTTTGTTTCTTTTCTTAGATGATATCTCCAAGCAGATAACACCGGCTCTTTTTCTTCAAGCGGTTTAAGCAATGGAGCAAATTCATCTATTTCTTTAGGAGTAAGCATACCCATTATTTCTTATAAATCTCCCTTATGAGTTTCATCGTTTTGACAGCGTCATCCAAAGTCGGCACATTTCCATTGCCATCTCTTACAATTTTTGCCATTTCTTCTGCCTGCACCCTGAACCCCGGCTTGAATTTTTTGTCCCATTCATTTACAGGAATTGGCTCGGGTTTTTGCCATCTTATTTGCTTTTTCCCTTCTTCAAGGGGCCTTAATTCGTATCTTATATCAGACAGATGAACTGTTATTGCCCAAGGCGCCGGCTCGTTCCAAAATGCCTGATAAACCCCCAAATCCCCTGAACTAAACTCTATATGCGCCTCAATAAAGGAAGGTTTTTGGAGAAACAATTCCCCATAGGTAGTTACCTTAACAAATTCTCCTCTTGCAAATATCCTAAAGTAATCAATTATGTGAATTGAATTTGCATACATCCACCTGTCAACAACTTCTTTATCTCTGCCAAGAGATGTCGCTCTTTCTGGATCCTCCTGGTCCTGAGCAATAACAACTCTTCTTCC
This sequence comes from Thermoanaerobaculaceae bacterium, assembly GCA_012798145.1. Taxonomy (GTDB): domain Bacteria; phylum Acidobacteriota; class UBA4820; order UBA4820; family UBA4820; genus UBA4820. Next base: position 7,988 of record JAAZNT010000284.1, read on the forward strand.
ATCCTTTTTTTCAATCTCATTTATGACAAACTTTGTTACTGAGTAAGACGCTCTATTTAAAGCAACTTTAATTGTTTTATTTTTCTTTTCTGCTATTTCTTTTAATCTCTCTGCTTGCTCAACATACAAAGCGGGGGGTTTTTCAACAAGCAACTCCCAATTGTAATTAACGCTTTCTTCAATAACTGAGGGCATGCTCGGTTCGTTAACTGTCACTATCAAAATATTCGCCTCTGTTTTTTCCCATAATTCCTCTATCGAATTGCAGACATTTTTTATTTCGTATATTTCCGATAATTTTTCCGCCTTTTCTCTTGTTCTGCTGAAGATACCACAAAGTTCAACATCTTCAATATCTTTAAATGCCTTAAGATGTTCATTTGCAGTGTATCCTGCTCCGATGATGGACACTTTTATTCTTTTAGTCATTAACTTCCCCGTTAATTAATGTCTGTGCGCGCAATCAACAACTCCGCTTTGAATAATTAAAATTCCGCTTTTGCCAATGTATAATTTATCTCTTTCGCATTGCTCATAAAGTTCACCTATTCTTGCTCCACCCAAAGACCTGTTCCAAAGGTAAAAATTTTTTTTAAATCCTCTTCCAAGAGAAGCTTTAACTTATAACCATACTCTTCTCCATAATCCACACAATCTTGAGGTCTTGGCAGACTTAAAGAGTCCCCATAGATTTTAACTATTAAATTGTTCATCTTTTTTTCCCACACTATAATCTTTAAACCACATCAACAAAATGATAACTCCTGCAATAAAGGCAAAAACCACTTTGGCAATAAAGTTTACTTCAATGATATAAACGAACAAAATGGACAATAAAAGAAGCAAAAATGAGAAAAAAATCGGAAGAAACTGGTATTTAAGAGGATATGGAAAATGGCCAAAAACAAAAGACAGCAAAGCCATAACGAAAAAGCCAACCGCAGTTGCAATTGCCGCAGTCATCACCCCCCATCTTGGAATCCCAAATATATTGATAATTATATTAATTGCCGCTCCAGAACCAGTAATTATGGGAAAATAGTGTGTCTTTTTTAGTTGATATAAAGCCATAACGGGAAATGTATAGATGCCTTGAAAAAAATAACCCAAGACAACAGGAGGAACATACTTCGCACTTTCCTCATACCTTCCGGAAGACAAAATAATTATTGCTTCTTTTGAGAATAGTATCAAACCGCTTGCAAAATAAGCAAGAAGCAAAATTCCGTAAGAACCTGCTTTCCCAAGAACTTCTTGGGCTTTTTCGTTGCTGTTTGCCTCTCTCATATAAACTGGCGACCAAATCGCAGTGAATGCGCCCAGAATCCCCTGCATTACCATTCCGATTGCATATCCAAATGAATAATATCCCAAATCTTTAATATATTCTTTTCCATAATAGGAAATTATCATTCTGTCGCTTAAATTTAAAACCCACATAAATAACATATGTGGAAGAAACGGAATAGAAAATTTGCTGACTTCTTTGAATAACTTAAGGTCAAAACTTAGATGAGTGTCTTTCAAAATAAAGAAGATATAGACTAAAAACGAAATAATTGCCGCTATAAAAACGGCGTTGATTTGTCCTTTTGCTCCTTTTTTTAGCCAAGCAACAAATAAAATAATTATTGATGTTTGCGCAAGCGCCATCAGAGTTGTCAATATTGAATTTAAAGCGATTTTCTCCTTTGCTATAAACAAACTTGTCGGAACTGTTGCGAAAGAATACAAAAAAGCAGAAAAGCCGATCAAAAAGCCATAAGGAAAAAATGGTAATCCTATGTCTCCAAAACCTTTTTCAATAATTGTCTTTCCCATAACCGAAAATAACAAAAACCAACCTGTTGAATATAAGATAGATAAAAGGGCTATTCCTCCTATGCTCTGTTTTTGTTTTTCTTTATTTTGAAGGTATTGATTATACCAATAGACTACCGCGCCTCCCACTCCCATTGGCATAAGCATCACAAGAATATTTCTTAAGGAATTTGCAAAACTTACAATAGCGTATTCTTCAGGCGCCATCGCCCTTGCGTAAATTGGGGCAAGGAAAAAGGCAATTGCATAAGAGCCACCTTGCGCTAAAAGAGAGAACAAAAATCCTTTACTAAGTCGTGAATAGATGTCTTTCATTTAACTTATGGCCAAGGGAATTTCCTATCAGAGAAGAATTCTTCCTTCTCTAAATTAATTAAAACTCCATTATTTTCCGAAGAAAGATATGAAGCGGCAAGAATTTTGACAACTTCCGCAGAGTCTTTTGCCAACATTTTTATTTCTTCTTCCCTATTGAGTAACGCCATTAACACTTTCTTAGTTGAAAGAATTATATCATCCTGAGGCATATCAAATTCCCGCGTAATTGCTGGCAACCCATATCTTGTCAAAGGTTGCTCTCTATCTTTTTCATTGCGATAACTAAAAATGGTTTTTCCGCTTAAAGGCTTGTAAATAATGTTTCCATACCTTCCCGATAAAATCATAGTAATTCCACAGCCCTCATTAACTCCAGCGGTGAGAATAAATTTCCTACCCGTTTTTGTCAAACAGAATATAATTCCTCCCGGGTCCTTAAATCTCTCTCCTCTGGGATTTTTGATAGGACTCTCTTGAATAAATGCTGATATTTTTTCAAATTGATCATTAAAAAATATTTTTGCCAATCCTAAATAGTGGCTTCCATTCATAGCAAGTCCAAAGTTTGCACCAACAACAGAAAAAGTTTCAATTCCCTGCATTTCATTGCTATATATAATATTTTTCAATTTATGATAGCATTCCATATATCTCTGCTGATGGTTGATGGCAAGCCATACGCCATTTTCCTCACATATTTTCATCATATTATTAGCATCTTCTACTGAATTTGCCATCGGCTTCTCGCAAAAAACAAACTTCGCTCCATTTTCTACTGAAATTTTTGTAATAGCAAAATGAGAATCAGAATTTGTTGCTATAACGACTAATTCAGGTTTTGTCTTTTCAATCATTATTTGGGGGTCAGTAAAAAACAATTCATCTCTATAATTTCCACTTTCAGAAACTTTTTTAATCGCTTCTTCGCTTTTATCGCACAATCCAACTAAATCCAATCCCAATTCTTTCAAAACTTGAATATGTCTTCTCCCCATTGGACCTAAGCCGACCACAACACATTTCATTTTTTTACCAACCTTTCTATCGCTTCAACAATTTCTTTTTGTTCATCTTTCCTCAGCCCTACGGAGCAGGGCAAAGAAAGAGAAACATCTTTCAATTTCTCGCTGTTATAACAATTATAGGCATAACTTGAAGAATGAGATTTAAGAAGGTGCATAGGTTGCCATAAGGGTCTTGTTTCAATTTTGTTCTCCAGAAGTTTTTTCATAAGTTCTTTTCTATTCATTCCATATTCTTTTTTGTCTATTTTAACTGTGTATAACCAAAAAGTGCTCTCACATTTTTCAGGCTCATTCATTATTTCAATACCAGAAA
>JAAZNT010000285.1 GCA_012798145.1 Thermoanaerobaculaceae bacterium
GACGAGCCGTGCGAAATTGGTGAAGGAACTAAAATATGGCATTTTTCTCATATTATGAAAAATGTCAAAATAGGAAAAAACTGTGTCTTTGGACAGAACTGCCATATTGCTGAAAATGTCATAATTGGCAACGGAGTGAAGGTTCAAAATAATGTGTCAATTTACACGGGAACGGAAATTGAAGATTATGTTTTTCTTGGTCCATCCTGCGTTTTGACAAATGTTACAAACCCAAGAAGCGAGATAAACAGACACTCTCTTTATGAAAAAACTTTGATAAGAAGGGGAGCGTCTATTGGGGCGAACGCCACCGTGGTATGCGGTATCACAATTGGAAGATACGCTTTTATCGCAGCGGGAAGCGTTGTTACTAAAGATGTGCCAGATTACGCTTTAATTGTCGGCGTTCCGGGAAAAATTGCAGGTTTTATGAGCAGGCATGGACATAAACTAAAATTTGACGACAACGGAATTGCCGTTTGTCCGGAAAGCGGGTTAAAATATTCAAAAGAAAAAGATATTGTGAGATGCTTGGATATTAAGGAAAATGAGGATTTGCCTCAAGAATTAAGAATTGGATTAAAGGAATACAGAGGGTTTAAAGTATGAATTTTTTAAAAAACGGTTGCAGTGTTGTGATACCTTGTTTTAATAGTGAAAAGACTTTAGAGGAATTGATTGAAAGAATAATAGAGGTTTTTAAAGAGCAAAAGTTTGATTTTGAAATAATATTGGTAAACGATTCAAGCAGAGACAACACTTGGAAAATAATAAAACAACTTGCAGGAAAATATAAAAATATAGTTGGCTTGAATATGATGAAAAATTATGGACAGCACAACGCCCTTTTATGTGGAATAAGGAGAGCAAAATATGAAATTGTAACTACTATGGACGATGACCTTCAGCATCCCCCCGAAGAGATACCCAAATTGCTGAGTGAATTGAGAGACAATGTAGATGTCGTTTATGGAAGCGCAAAAGAGCAAGTTCATGGACTATTTAGAAATCTTGCTTCAAGAATAATAAAAATGACTCTTGCGACAATTATGGGAACAAAGACTGCGATAAAAGTCAGCGCTTTTAGAGTTTTCAGAACTAAGATTAGGGAATCTTTTGAAAACTATAACAGCCCGAATGTTTCAATAGATGTTTTGCTTTCTTGGGGAACAAATAAATTTTCATCAGTTGATGTTGAACATTTGGAAAGAAAAGAGGGCAGATCAAATTACAATTTCTGGAAACTGACTTCTCATGCTTTTGATATGATAACAGGTTTCAGCGTTTTGCCTTTGAGGGTTGCAAGCTTCATAGGGCTTATTTTTACCATATTTGGTTTTTTTGTAATGGTTTATGTTATTGGGAGATACATAATTGTTGGAGGAAGCATCCCCGGTTTTCCTTTCTTGGCTTCAATAATAACAATTTTTTCTGGAGCGCAACTTTTTTCTCTTGGAATTATTGGAGAATACATTGCGAGAATTCATTTCAGAAGTATGAACAAGCCCGCCTATTCTGTCAAAGAGGAGGTTCAAAGTTAGAATGGATATAAGAAAATGTGAAAAAAGTGAAATCTCAGAATTAAGTTCTTTTCTATCAAATTCCAACTATTTCCCATACAGATATCTTTCAGCAAAAAGAAATAATTTGATTAATTATTGGAAATCTGATATTGAGAAAAGAGTTGAAAAAGGAAGTGAATTATATTTAATATTTTCTAAAAATAACATAAAAGGATTTACTTTATTTGAAGACCTGCCTTGGGATTCGAAGATTTTTGATAAGAAAATGGGATGCCTCACACATTTAACATTCATTGAGGACATTGATTTTCAAGAATCAAAAAAGTTCGTTGATTTTGCTGTCTCTGTTGCAAGAGAAAAAGGTTATGAATTTTTATTATGCAAATCAAACACTGACAACATTTCTGCAGTTCATTCTTTGGAAAAAAATGGGTTTTACCTTGTTGACACATTACTTGATTTTGTTTGGGACCGAAAAACAAATCCCTTAGAGTTTTCTATGTTAAGCAATGAAAAAATTTTCATAGAAGAAGCGAAATTGAGTGACGAAGATGAACTTAGGCATATTGCACGAAAAGCATTTTCAAAACATTTTGGAAGATATCATTCTGATCCAAATATTCCTAAGGAAAAAGCCAACTCAGTATACGAAGAATGGGTTTCATCTTGCTTAAGGGGCTACGCAGACCATTTTTTTGTTGCAAAAGTTGAAGGGAAATTGGCGGGATATTCAATATGGAAAAAAGAATCTGAACTTGAAAAAGAATTTGATCTGGGTTTGGGACATTACAGTATTGCTGGGGTAAATGAAGAGTTTAGAGGGATGGGTTTGTTCAAACTTTTAACAATTGCTGGTATGAAAGAGTTGGAAAAAGAAGTTGATATGATTGAAGGGCCCACACATATCAACAATTATCCTGTGCAAAGAGGTTATGCTGGATTAGGGTGGAAAATAGGAGATGCAAGGCACTCTTTTCATAAGTGGATATAGGAGTCAAGAATGGCAGATTATAAAATTCCATTTAACAAGCCTCTTTTTTTGGGAAAAGAAATAAAGTATATTGAAGATGCCATAGCAAGAGGTCATATTTCGGGCGATGGCTATTATTCCAAAAAGTGTCAGGAACTGCTTCAAAATGTTCTTAATGTTCCTAAAGTGTTAATGACAACTTCTTGCACACACTCGCTTGAAATGTGCGCTATATTGCTTGATATAAAAGAAGGAGACGAAGTTATCCTGCCTTCATACACATTTGTTTCGACAGTGAACGCTTTTGTTTTGAGGGGAGCGACTCCAGTCTTTTGCGATATTAGAAAAGACACGCTAAATATTGATGAAAATTTGATAGAGGAGTTGATATCAGAAAAGACAAAGGCAATAGTTGTTGTTCATTATGCAGGTGTTGGATGTGAAATGGATAAAATTATGGAAATTTCCAGAAAATATAATATTCCTGTCGTAGAAGACAATGCGCACGGATTATTTGGAAAATATAAAGGAAAATATCTTGGGACTTTTGGTGTTTTGGCTACACAAAGTTTTCACGAGACGAAGAATTTTACTTGCGGCGAAGGCGGAGCTTTGATAATTAATGACGAAAAATACATTCAAAGGGCAGAGATAA
>JAAZNT010000286.1 GCA_012798145.1 Thermoanaerobaculaceae bacterium
AGAAAGTTTAAAAAGAATAAGAGTGGTAGAAATCAAAACCGATGATCAAAAGATTTTTGCAAGAACAGAAATAAGCGGACTGAACAACCAAATCTTAAGAAGCCTGAAAATCAAAATACCCCCAACAATATTAAAAGAAGAAAATGTAGTGGAGTAGATAGTATAAGTGTCCCCCAAACCCTTGTCAATAAACAATTTCAAAAATTCAAGTGTCAAAGTCGGGAACAAAAAGTTCATCAGTCAAAAGAAAAATTATAAAATAAGCAAAAAAGCCTTTAAGAAAGTTTTTGGGGGAAAACAATAAAAAAGAGGACAAATCCGAAATTTTTTTTGAATAATAGGTAAAAAGAAGAGATATAACAATAATATCGTTTGCTTGTTGACACCACAAAAATGTTATATCGCTTAATTTTAAGAGGTCGAGAAGTGCAAAAGAAGAAAAAGAAAATAGGTAAAAGGCAAAAAAGGCTTTCCACGATTCGCTTTTTTTGAGAAAGATTTCATCCATCTATTGACTCCATAAAATTTGGCAGGCACAACATAAAATTGTGCCTGCCATTTCGTTCATTTATTGTTGTTGTTGAGGAGGATAATATCTATCATGACACTCTTTTTCAATTTTATCAAAGCAAGCGTCCCAATTAGTTTCAGTATAGCAACCAACCGCTTTCGTCAAAACGCACTCATTATATTGCAGCCATCTAATAATTCCCATAATTTCAGCAGGCTCATTAGCAAGTATATCTTGGGCAAAATCCTTTATTGTAGGTAGATTATCCGTGTTTTGAGGAAGATTGTTTATCAATTCCTGAACTTGATCTAAGAAAGAAGGAGGAAGTGAAATCAATAGACCATAAAGCTTTTGATAATCTTCAACATTCATCTCAGCAAGATTTATATCATAATAAATTTTTGCAGATTTGTTTTTATAGGTTATCTCTGTATAAAGCCTTGACATATCATTTGCATAAACGAGCAGGTCCAATTTTTCTGGCTCAGATTGAAATTTATATGAGATATTTCCCTGATTCCAATTTGCGTGAATATCAAGCGAAGTTGTATCATTTTTTGCGATAACGGTGGTTGTCTGGCCGTTACAATCGTTTGCTACTTGAAAGAAATCACACTTTGCAAAAGAGAAAACAGAAATAAAACAAACAATCAAAAATATTGCTAATTTTTTCATTTTTACCTCCTTAATTTTTTAAAAGTTGTTCTTTTCTAACCATTATCCCTTTTCTGTTCTTAAAGGAGGCGGTTTTTGCAAAAGAATTATATTTATTAAGCATAATTTTATCTGGGGGGACAGTTTTCTGGTTGATCTTTGGAGTGAAATTATATGTTAGAATCACTTCTTTCATATAAACTCTCTTGAAAATTTATTTTTTATCACAAAAAGAGTTTTTTCGCAATAAATGAATATTGATTTAATCTCCTCACCTACATAGAAAAAATTCTAAAGACATTCACAGGTTTAATCTTGAGGGCTATTTTCACATACAAATTGGCAAAATTTCATTATTTTCCATTTTTATTCACAGTTTCCAGCTTTAAAATATTATTTTCTAGTTCAATTTTTCCTTCTATACAAAAATTCTTAGCTTCACAATTATTATAAACTGGACATTTTCCTGTTTTTTCATTCCTTTTTGAACAACC
>JAAZNT010000287.1 GCA_012798145.1 Thermoanaerobaculaceae bacterium
GATCGGACAGGTGGTTTCAAGTTTTAACAAAATGGTTGAAGACCTTTTGGAAAGCAAGAGAGAAGTTGAAAAATCAAATGAGGAATTAAGGGCGGCAAGAGACTCTGCTGAAAAAAGGAGAAATTACATTGAAGTTTTGGTGGAATCTCTGAATGTTGGAATCATTTCGCTCGGCGCTGACGGAGAGATAGTCAATCTCAACAAAAAAGCGAGAGAGTTTCTTGAACTTTCCCCCAAAGACCCTCCTCAAAAAGCGGTTACTCTTCCCTCTTGGGTGACTTTAAGAGATGCAATTGCAGACTTAAAAAAAAGGCCACAACAAAAAAAGGAGATCCTTTTAACTTTCCGGGATGAAGCAAAGGTAGTCTTGGCTGAACTTATCCCTCTAACAAGAGAAGGAATCTCTTACCCGGGAAGCATTCTAATTATAGAAGACATAACAGACTTAAGCCGCACCCAAAGAATAGCCGCTTGGCAGGAGGTGGCTCAAAGACTTGCACATGAAATTAAAAACCCCTTGACTCCCATTAGATTAAGCGCTCAAAGAATCAGAAAGAAATTAAGAGACAACGCCGAGGATCTCAACGAAGCAATTTACGAAGGAACTACGACCATTGAAAGGGAAGTTGAAAGTATGATGTCTATGGTAAATGAATTTTCAAGGTTTGCAAGACTTCCGGAAATCCATCTTAAATCTGGAAGCATAGCAGATCTTGTTTTAGCCGCCGCTCTTCCCTATCAGAACGCCTACTCGAAAGTTTCGTTCTCTTTTAACATTCCGGACAATATTCCTAACATTCTTTTTGATCAGGAGCAGATAGAAAGAGTGATAAAGAATCTCTTTGAGAACTCCATTGAAGCAATGAAGATGTCGGGAGAAATAAGAGTCTCAATATTTGAAAAAGATAAATATGTTGTTATTTCAATTAAAGACACAGGACCGGGAATACCGCAGGAGATCAGGACAAAAATGTTCCTTCCCTATTTTTCAACAAAAAGAAAGGGAACCGGGCTTGGGCTTGCCATAGTGGCTCGAATCCTTGAAGAGCACGGCGGAAAAATTGAGGTTGACAATGAATATTCAGAAGGCGCCGGACTTTTAATATATCTTCCGAGGTGATAGATATGAGTTCAAACAAAGTTTTGATCGTTGACGATGAAGAAAACATTTTGATCAGTCTTTCAAGTATTCTTGAAGACGAAGGATACTCGGTAAAGACCTGTCCTGACGCTGAAAGCGCCCTTAAAACACTTGAGAAAGAAGAATTTGATGTCGCCTTTATAGACATTTGGCTTCCAAAAATGGACGGTCTCAAACTCTTTGAAATTATGAAGGAACAAAAGAGAGAAGAAGAAGTCATTTTCATTTCAGGGCACGGAACGATAGAGCAAGCGGTAAGAGCGACAAAAATAGGTGCTTTTGATTTTCTTGAAAAACCCCTCTCCTTAGAAAGAGTTGTAGTTGCCGCAAAAAATGCCAGCAAGAAGAAAGAACTCTTAGAAAAAGAGAAATTTTTTAAAAGCGAATTAAAAAGCGATGTTGAGATTGTCGGAGAAAGCCCCGCTATGCTTCAACTTAAAGAGCAAATAAACCTTGTCGCCCCTTCCGACGGCAGGGTTTTGATTTACGGAGAAAACGGCACCGGCAAAGAACTTGTCGCAAGGTCAATACATCAGTTAAGTCCGCGAGCCAGTGAACCTTTTATTGAAGTCAACTGCGCTGCAATTCCAAATGAACTAATAGAATCTGAACTTTTTGGACACAGAAAAGGTTCTTTTACAGGGGCGATTGAAAACAAAAAAGGGAAATTTCTTTTGGCAAACAAAGGAACTCTTTTTCTTGACGAAGTGGGCGATATGAGTTTAATGACGCAGGCGAAGGTTTTAAGGGCGCTTGAAGAGCAAAAGATTGAGCCCGTGGGAGCAAGCGAAAGCATCAAAGTTGATGTAAGAGTCATCGCCGCAACAAACAAAGATCTTGAAAAAGAGATTGCAGAAGGGCGGTTTAGGGAAGACCTTTATTACAGACTTAATGTCGTTTTCATAAAACTTCCGCCTTTGAGAGAAAGAAATTCAGACATTCCTCTTTTATTCAACTACTATCTTGACTACTATTCTAAGAAATATAAGAAAGAGAAAAAGAAGCTTTCTTCTTCGGCTGTCAAAGCGTTGTATGAATGTCCCTGGAATGGAAATGTAAGAGAACTAAAAAATTTGGCAGAAAGAGTTATAATAATGCACAGAGGGGAAGAGATTCTGGAAGAAGACCTTTTTCTCAAGCCCTCTTCTTTGCAGAGGAGTAGTGATAAGATGTATAGCGGAAGCCTCAAAGAAGCAAGAGAAGCCTTTGAAAGGGATTACATTTTGAAAGTCATCAACGACAACGGAGGAAACTTGGCAAAAAGCGCCGAAATCTTGGGGATAGAAAGAAGACACCTTTACAGAAAACTTTCCGCTCTTAAGATAAGGTAGGAGGAAGCGCAATGGTGATGATAAATCACGCTACAAGAGAAATAACAATTAAGATCGTTTATTACGGTCCCGGACTTTGCGGCAAAACGACAAATCTTGAATACATCTACAAATCTGCAACCCCTGAAAAAAAGGGAAAGTTGCTAACTGTGGCTACCGAAACAGACAGAACTTTGTTTTTTGATTTTCTTCCTATGGAACTTGGAACGGTGAAGGGGATGAGATTAAGGACTCAACTTTACACAGTTCCCGGACAGGTTTTCTACGATGCTACAAGAAGAATTGTTTTAAGAGGCGCAGACGGAGTTGTATTTGTTGCAGACTCCCAAAGAGCGATGCTTGACGCTAACCTTGAAAGCGTTGAGAATCTAAAAGCCAACCTTGAAATAAACAACCTTGACCCGAATTCAATACCTCTTGTTTTTCAATACAACAAAAGAGACCTGCCCGACCTTGCAGAACCAGAGGAGATGAACAAAATTTTAAATTACAGAAATGTCCCATTTTTCAACGCCATTGCTGTAAAAGGGGCAGGAGTAAATGAAACCTTAAGAAAAATAATTGAACTTGTCATAATCAACCTTCATCAGAAAGACACAATGCTTAAAGGTGCAAAGCCTGCACAAAAAGTTGAAAAAATAGCGCAGGTTGAAAAGCAGGCGGAGAAAGAAACAGCCCCGCCTCCAAAAGCGGTTGAACCCAAACCGCAGAATATCAAACCAAAAGAAGAAGAACCCGAAGTTCAGGAACTTGAAATAATTCCTGACAAAGAGATAAATGGAACAAATGAAAGCGAACCTCTTCCAATTGAAGAAGAAGTTGACTTTGATGAAGGAGAAAAGTCATCAGAGGGAAACTCGGATAAAAGCAGTCCTTCAAAAGTTGATGATGTTTACAAAAAAATATCAGACCTTCAGGAAAAATTATACTCTCTCCTCAACGAAATAGACGAAATCAAGCAAAAAATTTCGGAGTTAAAAAACTCTAAATAACCCTAAGATTTATTATTTTTCAAAAACATCAAATAACCTCAACAGATAAAAATTTTTCTCCGCCGTTGACAATAAGAAAAAAGTTTACATTCTCTCCCTAACTAGCAGATGAGTTGTTTTGATAATAAAGGAGGGGATTGGTTTAAGATTATAAGAAAGAAGAAAAAATAAACCCAAATTTTTCAATTGAATAAATTTTTCTAACGACTTTTATTAGATAAAATGGAAGATAATAAACCAAACAATCGGCAGACAGTTTGCCTTCGGCAACCTGAA
>JAAZNT010000288.1 GCA_012798145.1 Thermoanaerobaculaceae bacterium
CAGATACCAGTGCCGATTGCGACTGCGGACAAAGTTTCAGTTATGTATATTAACGCAACGCTTAAACTTGATGTCACTCCCCACATAACCGCTGACGGCAATGTTAATATGGATGTGAATATCACCAATGATGCTGTTGACTTCCAGAACCAGCAGGCGAATTCACCTCCGCCAATTTTTAAGAAAGAGGCAAAAACAGTTTTAAAGGTTAGAGACGGACAAACTGCAGTCATAGGTGGAATCTTCGTTACCAGTGAAGGTATTTCGCAGCAGGGGCTTCCGTTCCTTTCAAGAATTCCGGTTTTGGGATGGCTATTTAAGAACAGAATTAAGAACAGAGACAATTCTGAACTTTTGATCTTCCTGACGCCCAAAATCATAAGGTGATTTGTATGAAACATCTGTTAATATTTTTAAGGGTCGGGGCTTTTGCCCTGACCCTTCTTTTAATGTTAGTTGGTTGCGGAAAAGACAAATATACTTCGCCAGTTTCAGACATTGTTTATGATGGGCCAAGGCCGAAAACGGTTAAAATTGATGTTAATCCAAGCTCCACGCATATACAATATTTCAAATTCAAACTTCAGATGTCGGATCCCAATCAGTCAACACTTGAAAAAGACCATTGGACTATTGAAGGATGCAGAGGATATTTTACGGTTGATATGGCATCATCTCCTTTTGTTGAGCCGCTTCCTGATATTGATGATAGAAATCCGGTGGCTGTGGCGACAACCTATTCAACAACCTTTCCTCTCACTTTGGTAACAAAGGAATGGATTGAAAGGAATTGTCAATCTTTGGTTGAAACTCAAACAATAGTGCCCGTAACAGTTCATCTGCAATTTTATGCGCATAGAAACAGTGACAATTTAAGAGTGGTTATTCCGGTGGAGTTCAGTTTCACTATCGGCGATTATTGAGATGGCTACGCTTGAAGAACTTGAAAAAATAATCAAAATAAATCCATTTTCCCGCGAGTTTTACCAACTTGCATTAGAATATCAAAAACTTGGAAAACTTGCCGAGGCGAAGTCTGTTTTAGTCAAAGGTCTTGAGAAAAATCTGGGCAACTTTCAGGCAAGGCTTCTTTTGACTAAAATATTCATTGCATAAAGCAATTTTAAGGAAGCAAAAAAGCAAATTGAAAGAGTATTGATGGTTGTTCCCGATAACACAACCGCAAACCATCTTGCTGCGGAAATTTCAGAGGCTCTTGGCGAAAACGAATCCGCGCTGAGATATTACAAAGTTGTCCAATTATTTGAACCCGATAGACAGGGAATAAAAGAAAAAATTTCTGAACTTGAGAACAAGAATAAAAAAGAAGAAATTATAGAAGCAAAAAAAGAAGAGCAACCATCAGAAGAGAGATTTGAAATTCCTGCAGAGGAGCAAAAAGAAGGCGTCAGTTTGGAAGTAGAAGAAGCAAAAGAAGAAGTACTTAAAGACGAGATAGACGAAAATATTCAGGAAGATGATAAAAGCGGTGATAAAATTGAGGCAGATGAGCAATCTGTTAAATATGAATCTGAAGAAAAAACAGACGAGATTAATGGAGAAAAAACAGAAGAATCTTTCCTCGGTGCTGAAGAAAAGGAGATACCATCGCCTTTGCAAAGCGGATTAGAAAATCAAAATGTTTTGGAAGGCGAAGATAAAATCTCTGAGGAAATAGGCGAAGATACTTTGACCGATTTGCTTGAAGAATCTTCTGATCAGGAAAAGATCGAAGAAAATTTCAATGAAGATTCTGAATTGCAAGAAAGCGAATTAAAGCCATCAACGGATATAAAAGAAGAAGAAGTCTTGGAAGAGAAAGCAGAAGATAAAGAAGAGGTTTCAAGTTTAAGCACCGCAACTTTGGCTGACCTTTATGAAAAGCAGGGTTATCCGGAAAAGGCGATTGAAATTTATCAACACATTCTTCTCAAGGAGCCGGAGAGAGAAGATATAAGAAAAAAGATAGAAAAACTTAAAAAAGAGATGCTTGGAATGGAAACTCAAGACGATGTTGGCGTTGTAGATGTTAAGAGCGCCTTGAGAGGCAAGAGAATTGAAGCATTGAAGGAATGGCTAAGAAGAATTAGAGAGGCAGAGAATGTTTGAGCAAGTTTTTAAGACATTGGAAGAAAGATTGAACGGTTTTCGCGCTGCGGTTGTAGTAAGTTCAGACGGAATTGAAATAGAAGCAAAAATTAAGGAAGAACTTTCCCATGAAGTTTTAAGCGCAGAATTGAATTCAATCCTTCAACACCTTGAAAGACTCAATCAAGATGTTTCACTTGGCTCTTATGAAGAAGTTATAATAAAAACAAACAAAGAAAATGTATGTCTTGTAAAGGTTTCATCAGAAGCATTCATACTTCTTGTGACGGACAAAACTGAAACTACAGGCAAGGCGGTTTATGAGGTTCAGCGGCTTATCCCCGAATTTTCAAAAATTCTGTCATAACACGGAGGTTAAATTATGGGAGTAATTGTAAGCAATCAGGTAAGAAAAGGAATTAAACTGCTAATTGATGGAGACGCTTACGAAGTTGTAGATGTTGATCATGTTAAGCCGGGCAAAGGATCTGCATTTGCCAGAGCGAGAGTTAGAAATCTTAGAACTGGTCAAGTTCTTGAGAAAACATACAAAGCTGGAGATAAAGTTGAAACCGCAGACACGCAGGAAAGGAAAATGGCGTTCCTTTACAAAGACTCGGAAGGTTTTCACTTTATGGACCAGTCAAATTATGAGCAGGTTGTCATAAACGAAGAAACAGTAGGAGAAAGCAGCGTCTACCTTGCCGAGAACACGGAAGTTTCAGTCCTATTTCACGGAGACGAGGCGATAGGAATAGATCTTCCAAACTTTGTGACGCTTGAAATCGTTGACACCGAGCCGGGATTCAAGGGAGACACGGTAAGCGGAGGAAAACCTGCAAAATGCAACACAGGGGCGGTTGTCGTGGTTCCTTTTCATTTGAATGTTGGCGATAAAATTGTCGTTGACACAAGAAACGGCGAATACCGGGAAAAGGCGTAATCAATAAGGTTTGCTCATTTCATAATTGTAAAAGAACTCATTTTTCCAATATTAGTGTCGCGGGCAATAGAAAAAGCTTAAAAAGAGTTTTTGCTTTTGAGGTTTTTTGTCACAAGAGAATGAAATCTAAAAACAATTATGTATTATAAGTTCCATTTCTCTTTTTTCCAAATAATTGCTTCAATGGG
>JAAZNT010000289.1 GCA_012798145.1 Thermoanaerobaculaceae bacterium
ATAGGCGGGCTCATGGTATCAACTTTCCTTACCTTGATATATGTTCCGATGTTCTACGAAATATTTGACACACTTGGCTTGAAACTGCAGATGCTATTTAAGAAACAGAAAGGAGAAAGCAATGAATAAAAATAAAGTCGAATTATACCCGCCCGAATGGGCATTCCAATTTCATGGACACTTGTGCCCTTTTATGCCTCTTGGCTACAGAATGGGAATTATCGCTATTCAACATATGGGAATTGAAAGGGAAAAAGACCATACTCTTCATGTCATATGCGAACTGGGGGAGGCGCATCCCCAAACCTGTATGATGGACGGTATTCAGGTGGCAACAGGCGCTACTTATGGCAAGGGGCTTATAGAAAAAACTTTTTATGGGAAGCTTGCTGCCACTTTTTGGTTCCCCCAAAAAACGCCCCTAAGAATTGCTCTTAAAGCTTCTTTTTTAGATCAGTTTGGAACTCAGGAGTTTTTCGCCTTCAGAAAAAAAGGAATAGAGCCATCACAAATACCTGAAGAAATAACAATGAGAGCAATAGAGTGGGCCTATTCTTTAAAAAAAGAGGATATTTACGAAATAAAGGAGGCCATAGATTTCGTCTATTTCCCGAAAAAGGGCTCATTCAACAAAGATAAATGTTCAGTGTGCGGAGAGTATGTCTTTGAAAGGTATTTGAGGACGAAAGATGGAAAGAGTGTATGCATCCCTTGCTCCAAGTACTGAAAGGAGACCTCAGTGTCTGAGATAACTTCCAAAAAACTATTTTCGCAAGTGGTTTTGATATTGAAAGCAAAAGGGCTTTACCAACTATCGTTGACTTCCGTGCCAATTGTAACAAGAGAAGCAGGAATAACCGAAATGAAGAGGCGAGGGTAAAGCTGTGCAATCTCCAGAGAGTTTCCAGCCAAATAATCATGATACACTAAACATTGAGTTGTCGTTTGTTTAATTTGGGGAAGGAAAGGAAGTGGTAAATTGACTTTTCAACAGATTCTTATTGCCTTCGGAGCAATTCTTCTGGTCTCTTCCGTTTTTTCGATGTTCGGCAAGGGTGGGGGTTCATTATACACTCCTGTCCTTGTAATGCTTGGGGTTTCAGTATCTTCAGCAATTTCAACATCCCTTGTCTTAAATCTTATAACCGCTTTGGTTGCAACAATCGTCTTCGCAAAAAATAAACTTGTTGATTACAGGTTTTGTCTCTCGTTTATCCCGGGAACGGTATTGGGTTCAATATTGGGGGCATTTCTTTCAAACAAAGCGCCCAAAGAGCTTCTTCTTTGGATTTTTTCCGGTTTTCTCTTCATCGCTGGCTTCCTGATGATATCCTCTGTAAAGTCAAGAGAAAAGGATATGCCCAAATTAAATCTCTTTATGCTTTTGATTGTCGTCTTTTTTTCATTCGGAGTCGGTGTTTTATCGAGCTTAATTGGGGTAGGAGGTGGCTTAATCATTTTTCCGTTCCTCATTTTGTTTCTCAATTATCCGGCTCAAAAAGCCGCAGGGGCAAATTCTCTGATTGTTGCGGTAAGCTCGGCAGTCGGTTCTTTGGGGCATCTGGCATTTGGAGAAATTGAATTCAGACTTCTTCTTTTCACTGCTTTAGCCTGCATCATCGGCTCATACATAGGCTCAAATGTTACGGTCAAGGCAAGTCCAAAATTTGTAAAAGTAGCATTCGCAGGAATTATGTGGTTTTTTGCAATTCAGATTTCGCTCGATTTGCTGGGGATAAAAATCATATGATAAAAAGATCAGCCCTTCTTGTCTTTGTATCTTTTTTCATTGCCTGTAATGCTTTTTGCTTGGATGGCAAAAACGATTTCTTTTCTTACTCCGGAGAGATTCGCTTTCGTTTTGAATATGATGATAATTTCACCTTGAAAGGTTATTCACCCGATGAGATAGACAGGTTGCTTCTTGAAAGGGTGAGGCTGAACTTTTTATTTGACTTCAAGAAGGGGGGAAAAGTGTTTCTCCAGCTTCAGGACGCCCATCCCTACCTGACGCAATTTGGAGACAAGGACTTTAAGGTCTCAAGCCCTATAAAAGACACTCTTGACATAAGGCAACTTTTTTACGAAGCACAAAACATCGGAGGAACGAACTTTGATATTAAAATCGGAAGACAGCAAATATCCTATGGAGACCAGAGGGTATTTGGCCCGGGCTCGTGGGGAAACACAGGAAGGTATGCTTGGGATGCCGTCAAAGCAACTTACAAAGGGAAGATCATAACTAGCGATTTTTGGATTGGAAAATACCTTTTATACAAAAATGATGTTTTTCCTGACCATCCTGTGAATAATTTCCTGACTTTCGTTAATTACAACGAAGTCAAGAACCTCCCCTTCAGTCTTGATTTTTTTTATGTCCTGAAGCATAACACCAACAGGAAGATCAAAGATGAACATGGAGAAAATGGCAATTTGACATCCCATTCAATTGGTTTTCAGATAGTAAAATCCTTTCAAAATAATTTGCAGTTGGGTTCCACTTGGGGCTGTCTAAAAAGTTTGGGAATATGAGGTGAAATGGGAGGAAAATATGATTTTTGTCTTTTTTTGCAGGAATATGGCTGCGTTTAGAATTAAATCGCAAAGATTTCTTTTTGGTTTTTGGGATTCTTTTGTCTTTTTCTCTGTAATAGCCTGATATATCTTCTTAATGTTGTGTGCTATCGCCCAAAGCCCTGCTTCTATTCTTACTTTTTCAAGCCCCCTCAAGTTAAACCTTTTGTGGTTTCCATTGTGTTTTATGTTTCCAAACACGCTTTCCACTTCCACTCCTCTTTGTTTTCTTAATTCCTTCCCGTATGGAGTGTTTAGCCTTTCACTTGCTTCTTTTTTGTATCTTTCGTATTTTTCGTTTATTTGTATCGTCCTTAATCGCCCTTTGGTGCATTCGCTCTTGTATTTACAATCTCCGCATTTTTCGCATCTGTAAATCTTAACTCTGTTTGTGTAACCAGTCGCCGTTTTATCTTCCCTTTCTTCTATAAACTTCAGCTTCTCTCCATTCGGACATATGTAAGCATCTTCTTTTTCATCTCGCTCAAAATTTTCTTTTCTGAATTTATCTTCTTTGAAACTCTTCTTGTTCTCTATGTAATGCCTTCCATATTTAAGATACGCTTCTATCCCTTTTTCTTCACAGTATTCGTAGTTCTCAGCATTACCAAACGCAGCGTCCCCGCAAACACTTTTGCATACTTTCTTGTGTGTTTTATACGCTTTTTCCATCAAACTCTTGAAACAACTTCCATCGCTCGCATTCTGCTCTACTTCGTAACTTAATATCATTTGATTCTCTGTCCCTATCAAAAAATTGTAGCAAGGCTTTATCTCTCCTCCTTTCGTCATCATCGGGCTCGCTGTTTCATCTGTCTTCGAATATCCGTTCCTTTTCCCTAATTTCTCCTTCTTCTTTCTGTTCTCTTCTTTCTGCTTCTCCGCTTTATTTAGTTGCCTTTCCGCTCTTTGCCTTTCTCTCTTTAGCCTTTTGTTGATCCTCTCTCCTGCTTCCTTCCCTTTATTCTCTATCTCTTTTCCTTCTACTCCTTTCTCTCCTTCCACTTCCGCCAAATCCTTATTCCCATAAATTTCCTCTTCTTCTTCGTTCAACCTCTCTATCTCTTTCAATAGCCCTTCTATCTTGGCTACTATCCTATTTTCCATCCTCTCTACATTCTTCCTCCATATTATCTTGTGCTTGTTGCTGTTTGCCTCTATCTTTGTCCCATCTACAAACATCTTGTTGAATTCCACTAAACCTAATTCCATTCCAACTCTTATTACTTCTTTGAATACGCTCTCTATTAACTCCCTAAACTTTAGCCTGAAATTGTTTATCGTCCTGAAATCGGGCGCACACCTCCCTGAAAGCCACATAAATACTACATTCTCCCTCGTCGCCTTCGCTATCTTCCTCGATGTGTATACACCCTCTATGTATCCGTATATTATTATCTTCAACATCATAAAAGGATGATATGATGGCGCTCCTCCCCCTTTGTAGTGCGCCATTATTTCTCTTACATCCATCCCTTCTATCACCCTGTCCACTACTCTCGCTATGTGACTTTCGCTTATCATATCTTCAAGATATGGCGGCAAAACCATCCCTTGATTTTGATAATATTCCTTAAATACTTTTCCTCTCATCTTTCTTCCCTTATGATCTTTATGTTTACATCCGTCAATCTCTCTATAAGATCCCACAATCTGTTATATTCATCTATCATCGCCTTCACTTCCTTCTTCCGCTCACTTCTAATGCTGATCCCTATCTGTTTCCCTTTGCTGTGCAATGTCAGCATCGTTTGAGGATGCCCCTTCTCGCTTTTATAACACCAGCAATTCTTACCTCCACATTTCCTCTCCCTCTCGTACATAGAGCCTCGCATTAAATTCTTCGTCTTTCTTATCTCCTTAAGAATCCTTTCTCTCTCCGTTTTTAGTTCTTTTAACTTACTTTCATCTTTGCCTTCTTTCATACTGCCTCCTTATCATAAGCCAGTTTATCACAAAAAATCACCCCTGTCAACCCCCTTTTTCCAATCCTAATTCCAAATTACAAAACTTTTTAGACAGCCCC
>JAAZNT010000290.1 GCA_012798145.1 Thermoanaerobaculaceae bacterium
CGGTATTGAAACCAGAAAAGTCGTTTCATCAACACTGTCAGAAATTAATTCAACTTTCGGCTTTTCCGGCTTCTCGCTCGTTATCGGCACCCATTCCGCGCAAAAAACACTAACTGCAAGAAACGCCAATAATAAAGTTAAACACAACCTTTTCATTTGTACCTCCTTAATTAATGGAAAAAGTTTTTTTAATTTAAGAGCGCTATTTAAGGATGGATTTTCTGGCAAATATCCTCCCTCTTTAAAGATAAATTTTATTACCATCTATTATTAAATGTCAAATATAAAAAAAGGGCGGGTTTCCCCGCCCCTTTAATAAGCAAAGATTGTCACTTCTTAACAACCGCCAGAGGGATTAACCTGTCTTGCCCCACAGGTCGCGGTTCCTGCAGGCCCTTCTCCCCCAGCATTGTATCCCGTTATGAGATAAAAAACTACTTTGTTGGTTGGATCAATCAATGCTGGGTCGTCCCCGCTTACATCAACCTGGTTGCCTGCTGTATCGTTTCTTTGGCAGAAATCCTGACCGTTGTCGCATAATGCAGAGAGTTGCGCTTTCGTTCCTCTGTAGACTCTGTAGCCGCTTGCTGTAGGTTCGGAAGTCCATTGCATAATTTGTCCGCTCCAAGTGTAACTGGAACCTACAGCAACTTCCTGAGGAGGCTCCTGCGCGCTTTCACAAACAGTCATTTCACAAGTAGGAGGGCTTGTAAAAGTTAAAGAGACATCATCAATGTGACAATCGTTGCCATAAGCGCTTATTCCTAATATTCCAACATAAACATTTTGACCAGTATAATTTGACACATCTATTTTATGCTCTTTCCATCCATATGAACCGTCGTTTCGTTTAATCTCGCTTCCAATATTGCTCCAATTTGTTCCATCCGTTGATATTTGAATTTGCAACCTATCATTGGCTGAATTTCCTGTATCATGAAACATCCAAAAAACAACATTTGCTGAAGATGCTCCCGAAGGAATTGTTGTCGCTGAGTTTCTATATAACCTTGTTGAATATCCACTTTGGGCTGTATATGAATTGAAATAAGCAAGCCCGGCTCCGCTGTGGGTTCCACCTCCAGAAGGATGAACAGTGTTGGTCGCTCTCGCCCAGTTTCCTTGCGAACCTGCCACATCTTTAATTCCCCATCCAGTCGGTGGAAAGGTTGTAGCGTCAAAGCTCTGGCTCCACAAAGAAGACTGCGTTCCAGAAATAGTATTGCCGACACTCAAACTGAAAGTGCTGTCCCAAGAACCTTGATCGCTTGTTATGTGAAGCGTAAAGTTAAGAAGTGTTCCGCAGGCAAGATTCGAATCTGTTTTGAAAACGAAATGGGGATAGACGCTTGCTCCAGAACTCCCACCCGCAATATTCGGAAAGTTTGAAACATTATTTAGAATTACAACACCCGAAGAGTTAGTAGACAATATAGCACTTACTCCCGTTGCAGTAACAACTCCAGTGTTTATAAGATTCACTTGAAGAACAACATTTTCTCCTGCATCAATTATTCCATCCCCTGAAACACCATTGCAGGAATCATTTATCACGCAATTCTGATATGACAATCTTGTTTTGCACATATCGCAGTTTACTGTGGTTGTTTGATCCGGAGCGACAAAGACATTTGGTATTATTGTTGATGCGTAACCGTTTGCAAAACACTCTATTGTGTATGTCCCCGGTTCAAGAACACGGTGAAAATCTCCTACATCGGGATCGGTAAAAACTTCTTTGTATTGGTGGGGAACAGTTATGTAAGGAGAAGATGTTGAAGTGCAAGTGGCGACAACAGCTCCATCAAGAGGTTGTCCCGTTTCGCAGTCGCTCATTATTCCGCTGATCCCCTGAAAAGTTTTCAACATATAATTGATAACTGCCTGTCTGTGCTGCGATGTATATGTTGCAATTTGATTTGTATCGGGCCATTTATCTGTCGTAACTTCAAGGGTGGTGTCAAGGTCTGACCATTGGTTGTAAGACCAATCGTTCGTGTCTCCGTTGGTTATATACCAATCAGCCCCATTTGTGTACCAAAATCCTGATGTTGTGCAGCCATCCATATACGCTTGAGCCAAGCCATAGGGAGAGGGATCCGCCTCGCCGTTTGGTCCTCCTGTTCTTGATTCAAAAAAGATCGGCTCATCAGAAGTTGGCGTTGATGTATAGTTATAAACTGCATTAAAACATATCTCACCAGCGTGAAAAGAAATAGATGTTACAAATCTTTTTCCATAAATTTCGGTCAAATCTCTTATTGCTTGTGTCTCTTTTTCGGTCCATGGATTGCACGGAGTGGAATCGGGATAGCAATCGTCACACCCTGCTGGTCCCCAAAAATTACGGTTAAGATCGACACCGTGGCTGTTATATCTTGTTCTGTTCATTAACCCATAAGGGTTTCCCATTGGAACAAACCATAATTCAGCCTCAATTATAAGTTTTTGTGCATTTGAATTTGAAGAATAGTTTTGAAGCAGCCAGTCTAAAACATCGCACTCAACCATCATTCCACTTACTTCATCTCCATGTATGTTAGCATAAAGCCGTATCTCCGGCTCATTTTCTTCCAAATCGGGATTGTCAGTCACTTTTGCTGCTATTATATCGTAAGCACCATCTTGCGAATCACCAATATCATAAAGCCTAACTATGTTCGGATAAGCGTTGTAAAGATTAAGAAGATGTTCCATTAAACTTCCTGAAGGAGGATTGACAGTGTTGAATTTGGAGGCAATGTAGTAGCATGGAAAAGGAGTGTTGCTGCAGTAGCCGGGTGTTGCTAACTCCGCTCTATCTTTTGCCATTTCATCATAGAGAATTTCAAACTTTATCCCCTTCTCCTGAAGCAGACACATTTCTTCGTCTGTAAGAATCGCTTTATAAATATCGCCTTTTCTTCCAACAATATCCAGCCTTAATTTATAAATATAATCAAGGTCTTCTTTGTTTGAAACTGTTATAGAGCAAAGAGTGTGATCGTCATAAGTATCGCCAAATAAAGTTGAACAGACCAAAAAAACAAAAAATGCTGAAATAAGAATTTTTGTTGCCATAAATCCTCCTCAGTGCTTTATTTTAACATTTTTTGGAAAAGAAACTATAATAAAATCAAAAAAAATAGGACAAAATTAGAGAAAGGACAACTAAGAAGATTGGAGAAAATTTCAGTCTCAATAAAACAACTCCGACTGCAGCCAACACAATACTTAAAAAATTTATCAGACCCGATGAGGAAATATAGATAAGAAGTTGAAAACGCATCCCAATAAAAGCACACAAAAGCCCTGTTGTGAAATATTTTACAAATGGAATCGCAGATATTTCCTTAAAAAAAGAAGAAAGAAAAACAAGAATTAAATACGATGGAGACAAAACCGCAACTGTCGCCAAAAGAGCGCCCCAAAGACCCCCTATTTTCCAACCAATAAATGTAGCAGTAATTATTACAGGTCCGGGAGTTATCTGCCCGAGAGCAAGTCCATTTATGAACTCACTTTGAGTAAGCCATTTTGTAGAAAGGACGCTTTCTTGAAACATAAGGGCGACGGCTGTATAGCCGCCTCCAAAAGCAAGAAGATTGACCTTCGCCATTCTAAAGCCAAGTTCCCCAAGTACAGGCGAAATTTTATAAGCAAAAATAAAAACTGCCAAGAGAGAAATAAACGCTAAAAATGGAAAAACCGCTTTTTTCGCGAGAGTTCTAAATTCAAATTTTAAAAATGGTGTTGATTCACCCTTTTTGTAAAAAAGTAAAAATCCCAACAATCCTGAAGAAAAAAGCACCAGTATTACGGGAGCTTTTATAATAAAAGCGGCTCCGCAAAGGAGAATCAACAATGCTCCCTTAAAATTTGGGGCGGCTATTTTTCTCATTGACCAAATAGCGTCTATTATTATCGCTACTATCACTGCTTCAAGATATCCAAAAAGATTTATAAATGAAGGAACTTTTTCAAATTTAAAATATAAGTATGAAAAAAGAAGCATAAAAATAAATGTAGGAAGAGTATAAAAACAGAAAGCAAAAAAAGAACCGACAACTCCCCTTAGTCTGTATCCGATGTGCGCTGAGGTTTGAACTGCTATGGGTCCCGGAAACATTTGGCAGAAGCCAAGAGTTTCCTTAAATTCTTCTTCATTAATCCACTTCTTTTTATCTACAATTTCTTTTTTTATTTGAGCGACAATCGCCGGGCCACCCCAACAGGTAATTCCAATTTTAAAAAATGTCTTTGAAATATCCCAGAGCATTACTCTTTCCATTAATCAACCGCTTTTTTAATTTCAAAGTTTGTTGTTTGGCGGAATGATATATTCTGACCTCTTAACCTCTTCCCAAACTTCAAAAAATGTTCTGTATCTTTTTTCGTTTTCTTCCATTCCTTGCGAAAGGATTGACTCTATCTTTTTTATATCCTTTTTAGCAACCGTCAAATTGGCGCCGTAAACAAACGCAGAATTTGTGTCCATCGTTGCAAGGTCGGCAGAAATAAATGCGACAAACATTTTTCTCCTTTTTTCGGGAGGGAGACTGTTAATAGCGTTCAATATTTTAAATCCGCCTTCTGGGTCGTCTGGAAATCTATTGTCAACAGTCACCAAATCGTATTCGTTTCTTTTCAGTATTTCCAGAGCCATCTTTGAGGATGGCGCTATCTCAACTTCATACCCGAGTCTTCCTATTGATTCTTTTAAAACCTCCTGAAACATTTGTTCATCTTCGCAAATAAGCGCTTTTGGTTTATCATCGGCAATATAATTTTTTCTTTCTTTTTTTCTTGGAATGTTCAGGGGAAGGAGCGAAAAAATCTCTTTTATAAGTTCTTCTTTGATTTTGGCTGCTAATTCTTCGTTTATTTCTGGGCTTTCTTTGACATTTTCTTTTTGAGATAAAGTTATCTGATTTTTGCAGTTGGGACACTTCACGCTTTCTGGAAGTTTCGGGTATTTAGATTCATCAATAACAAACAACTTCTGGCAGGATTGACATTGAATTTTCATTTTTACTCCATCAAATCTTTAATATCTGCAGCGGAAAAATCAGCTGGAACATCATTCACCATAGCTTTTTGCGGGGGCT
Source organism: Thermoanaerobaculaceae bacterium (assembly GCA_012798145.1). Lineage (GTDB taxonomy): Bacteria > Acidobacteriota > UBA4820 > UBA4820 > UBA4820 > UBA4820. The sequence continues at coordinate 5,088 of JAAZNT010000290.1, forward strand.
CTGGCTTCTTTTTTTCCTCTGCCTTCGGTTCACTTTTTTTCACCTGCTCTTCAAGGAATCTTTTTCCTTCAGCAGTAGTTGCCGAAATTCCCGACATTCTCAAAGAAAGGTTCGGAGCGTTTGTGGCGTATGAGAGCGCTATCTCTTTTGTTATCATTCCCTCTTTCCACAATCTTTCAAGTTCCATATCAAAAGACTGCATTCCGTCAAGAGAGCCGTCTTGAATCGCGTCAAGAAGAGATCTTCCTTCTTTTTCCGATTCGCCTTTTTGTATATATTCCCTTGTTCTTGGCGTTGAGCGCATTATTTCGCAAACCGCCAATCTTCCTTTTCCATCAGCTCTTGGAACAAGCCTTTGACACACAATCCACTTAAAAGTTTGGCTGAACCTTGTTCTTATTTGCTGTTCCTCATTTTTAGGGAAAATTCCGATGATTCTGTCAACGGTCTTGCTTGCGTCAATCGTGTGGAGCGTCGAAAGGACAAGGTGTCCAGTCTCTGCGGCTTCAAGAGCAATTTCTGTAGTTTCAAGGTCCCTCATTTCACCTACAAGGATAACTTTCGGCGCTTGCCTCAAAGCCGCACGAAGCGCAAGCGAAAAAGAAGGGACATCAGCACCAAGCTCCCTTTGGTTTATCGTTGATTTTTTGTGCCTGTGCAAATACTCAAGCGGGTCTTCAATCGTTACTATATGATACGCTTTGTCCTCGTTAATTCTGTTGATTATCGCAGCAAGCGTAGTTGATTTTCCGTTTCCTGTAGGTCCCGTAACAAGCACTATTCCGTTTCTTTCTTCCGCAATTTGGTTTATCTGCGGAGGAAGCCCAAGTTCCTCAACAGTAGGAACGCCATTTGGAATGACCCTCAAAACGATTGAATAGGTTCCCCTCTGAGAAAAAATATTGACCCTAAACCTTGTCTTTCCCGGAATTGAATATGAAAGGTCAACGCTCCCCTGCCTAAAAAGTTTCTGCAAAAGATGTCTGTCGTCCCTTATCAAAGCAAGAGCGATCTGCTCAGTCTGGTATGCGGAGAGTTTTCCCATTCCTCTAATTGGCACTTCTTTTAGTTGTCCGTTGATTTCAACCTGAGGCGCTTTTCCCACAGAAAAATTTAAATCGCTGACATTAGGCGACTGAGACAGCATAAATTCGAAAAGTTGGTTTATTTGACTCACTATTCCTCCTTTGGCTATAAAATGATATAATATAACAGGAGGAGTAAAATGGGAAGAGATAGATTAAGAATTCTCGTTGGAAAAGTCGGCCTTGACGGTCACGACAGAGGAGCAAAAATAATAGCAAGAGCGTTGAGAGACGCAGGTCATGAAGTTATTTACACTGGGCTTCATCAGACCCCTGAGCAGATAGCTGCAACAGCAATTCAGGAAGATGTTGACGCTGTTGGGCTTTCAATTTTAAGCGGAGCTCACAACACTCTTTTCCCAAAGGTTGTAAAGCTTCTCAAAGAGCAGGGCGCAGAAGACATTGCTGTTTTTGGAGGAGGAATAATCCCTAAAGAAGACATCCCATTCCTCACAGAAAACGGCATAAAAAAGATTTTTCTTCCGGGAACAACTACCGACGAAGTTCTTGAATTCCTTGATAAAGAAATAGCCACACTAAAGAAAAAAGTAATTGAGTGGTAAGACTAAAAAATTTTTGACATCATAAGATAGATAATTCTTTTTGCCACAAAATTAAACTTGGGGAAAATTCTTTTTAATTTAATTTTACTTATCCCAAATTTGTTATTAAGAAAACTTTAACAAGCGATTAGAGATTGGTTATGGAAAATGGAAGATAAGTGCACATAGGCGCTGGGGGGTGAGATGCAAGGAAGACGAGGGTGGGCAAACCGGAGGTGAAC
>JAAZNT010000291.1 GCA_012798145.1 Thermoanaerobaculaceae bacterium
CTGATTCACCTCCGTATAGGTTGCGTTTCGCGCGGAGTGAATCCGACGCTCAACGCGTTATGCGCTTCGCTTCCCAAAGAAGGAGGTTCCACCTCCTCCTTAGGCGCTTCATTCGCTTCGCTCATTCCGCTGATTCACCTCCGTATAGGTTGCGTTTCGCGCGGAGTGAATCCGACGCTCAACGCGTTGTTTAATTGGGGAAGTAGAAGGATGAAACAAAAATTAAATTTTAGCAGTGTATTTTAAGTTTTTGAATTTGCAAAAGACAAGATTGATATAAAAGAAAGCAAACAAAGCAACAACAAAAAAGGCGGCACACTCTTTTTAAGAATATACCGCCTCTTTTCGGAAAAAAGTTAAATTCTTATCCTCCCGCTTCAACAAGTTCCATAGTCATTTTGGTAACCATTGCGTTCTGTCCCATTTTTGTTGTGGAGTCTGTTACCATTTTGACCATTCCGTTTACAGGAACATCAGGCGATGACCATACTATTGTAATACTATCGACAGCAGTTGGTTTTGACGCAGTAACTTTGACTTTCGCCCAATGACAGTTGTAAGTTTTTCCTCCAACGGTGATTTGTTCATTTCCTTCTCCCAATGGAGTTACAACTGCATCTGAAAATCCTTGCTTATAGGGCTCGTAGGGTTGGTTCAACAAAATTTTGGAATCTTGCGGAGGCATTTTCATTCCCATCGCAGTTGTCTCAGTGCGAAGAGTCACAGAAATATCATCTTTTGCAATTACTGTCTGTTTCATCTCCATTTGTGTTTTTGTTCCCATTGTTTCAGTAGTCATCTTGAATTTGATGTACTGCCCCACTTTTGCATTTTTAAGAGGGTTATCCACAGTAGCAGATTTGGCTTTGTCAACAACTTTCTTAACCTGTTTAATCGCTTTTGACGCCTTGCTTATTTCTTCCCTTGCGCCTTTACAGGAAACAAGCGAAAAAAATGCCACCGCTACAATTAAAATCATCACCAAACTTCTTTTCATAGCATCTCCTTTCTTTTCAAACCCAAAAAATATTTTAACATAATAAATGAAAATTTTTGAAAAAAATAATATTTTTTAATTTGCGCCCTTTTTTCAATTTTAATAAAAGGATATACTTATCATTTTGGAGGTTTAATGGAAACACTCAAGGAATGGTTGAGCTATTTGTATGACGCACAAAAATTGAAAGATTTAATAATATATGGAAGTTATCCTGCGCTTATGGCGATTGTTTTCGCAGAAACCGGTTTGCTGGTAGGGTTTTTTCTTCCCGGCGATTCTCTTCTTGTCACCGCTGGAATTCTTGCGGGACAGAAACTTTTAAACGCCCCTCTTCTGATGATTCTTCTTTCAATTGCTGCAATAGTCGGAGACACAGTAGGATATTCAATAGGATACAGAACAGGCCCAGTCATATTTAAAAGACCCAAATCACTCCTTTTTGACCCTGAGCATATCAACCGAGCACATAGATTCTATGAAAAATACGGCGGAAAAACAATCGTTCTTGCAAGATTTCTTCCTCTTATAAGAACATTTGCTCCTGTTGTCGCAGGGGTTGGAAGGATGAACTACACTAAATTTCTTTTTTACAATATTTTTGGAGGAATCGGCTGGGTCGTTTCAATGATTTCTGTGGGGTATTTTTTAGGAAGCATACCCGGCGTCGACAAATATCTGCATATAATTATAATTTTAGTTATCGTAATTTCTTTTATTCCGGGAGTTACAGAATACATTAGAGAAAAAAAGAAATCGGGGGTAAAGAAATGAAAAAAATTGTTGAATGCGTTCCAAATTTCTCAGAAGGAAGAGACAAGAAAGTAATAGATGAGATTCAAAAAGCAATTGAATCTGTTGACGGTGTTGAACTCAAAGATGTGGATATGGGAGCAGATACAAACAGAACAGTTGTGACTTTTTTTGGCGACTCAGAAAAGGTTGCTGAAGCGGCATTTAAAGCCATTGAAAAGGCGGCTGAACTTATAGATATGTCAAAGCATAAAGGAAGCCACCCAAGAATGGGCGCCACAGATGTCTGCCCTTTTATACCAGTAAATGATGTCACGATGTAAGAGTGTATTGAAATAGCAAAAAGAGTTGGAAAGAGAGTTGCTGAAGAACTTGAAATTCCTGTTTACCTTTACGAATATGCCGCAACCCGTCCGGAAAGGAAAAATCTTGCCAACATAAGAAAAGGCGAATATGAAGGACTAAAACAAAAACTTCAAGACCCACAATGGCTGCCTGATTTTGGAAAACCAATATTTAATCCAAAAAGCGGTGCAACTATAATCGGAGCAAGAGAATTTCTTATTGCCTTCAACATAAGTTTAAACACACTATCAAAAGATTACGCAACTGACATAGCATTTGAATTGAGAGAAAAAGGAAGAAGCGTAAGAACAGGCAACATTGAGCCGTTTTATTTCAAAGGGAAACTTCTCAAACATCAAAAAGAGAAATATTTTTGCGGAAATTGCGATTACACGACCAATACAACTGATGATCTTTTCAGACACATAGAGGAAAGCCACAATTACAATGGAAGGGAACTTTATGAATTGAACGACATTGACCCTAACAAACTTGAAGGACAGTCGGTGAAAAAGCCGGGGATTTTTAAATGCGTAAAAGCGATAGGTTGGGAAATTCCTGAATATAAGAGAGCGCAGATTTCGATCAACTTCACCAATTATAAAGTTACTCCTCCTCATATCGTGGTTGAAAAAGCAAGAGAACTTGCCCAAAAAAGAGGGCTTGTAGTAACAGGATGCGAAGTTGTAGGACTAATTCCACTTGAAGCGCTTAGAATTGCTGGCGAATATTATCTTGAAAAACAGGGGAAAAGCAAAGGCGTTCCGCTTGAAGACATTCTTGAATGCGCAATTCAAAGCATGGGTTTAAGGGATGTCGCTGAATTTGACATTGAACAAAAAGTTATAGGATACAGCAAGCCAGATAAAAAAGATTTGATTTCTCTTACTTCAAAAGACTTTGCGGATGAGGTTTCAAGAGACACTCCCGCGCCGGGCGGCGGCTCTGTTTCAGCGCTTGCGGGCTCTCTTGGCGCTGCGCTTTGCTCAATGGTCGCAAATCTCACATCCTCAAAAAGCGGTTATGAAAACTGCGCGGCTGAAATGGTTGAAATAGCGGTAAAAGCCCAAAAAATAAAGGACGAACTTCTCATCCAAGTTGATGAAGACACTAAAGCGTTCTCTCAATATATGGAGGCTATGCGGCTTCCAAAAAACAGCGAAGAAGAGAAAAAAATCAGGAAAGAAAAAATGGAAGAAGGGCTTAAGAAAGCAATCTCTGTTCCATTAAAAACAGCGGAACTTGGTCTTAACGCTCTTGAAATCCTTGTGCCGGTATGCGAAAAGGGAAATAAAAATTCTCAAAGCGACGGAGCGGTTGGTTCAATGATGGCATTTTCCTGTGTTGAAGGCGCCCTTTTCAATGTAATTATTAACCTTTCAGGAATTTCTGACGAAAACTACAAAAATGAGATGAGGGCAAAGTGCAAAGAGATTTACCAAAAAGCCCGCGAACTTAAAGAAAAATGTATTTCCTCTTCATTTGAAAGAATAGGGGAAAAGTTTTAAAGGTTATAATTGATGTTGTTTTTTGCTCTATTTAAATTTTCATTTTGGAGGCAATATGAAAAAGATGTTCCTTCTGATTTTGTTGCTGGTTTTGGCTGTGGCTTGCGTTAAAAATTCACAAAAGATTGGTACAGAAAAAATTTCTGCCGCTGCCGAGAAAGACAAATACCTTTGGCTTGAAGATGTTCTGGGCGAAAAAGCCATTTCTTGGGTAAAAGAGCGGAACGCAGAAACCGCCGAGAAATATGAAAAAACAGATGAATTCAAGCAACTTGAAGAAGGGCTTTTAAAAATATTGAACTCAAAAGAAAGAATCCCCTATGTTAAAAAAGAAGGAGACTATTTTTACAATTTTTGGAAAGATGAAAACAATCCAAGAGGTATATGGCGCAGAACGACTTTGGAAGAATACATCAAAAAAGAGCCCAAATGGGAAACGGTGCTTGACATAGATGACCTTAATAAAAAAGAGGGAGAAAACTGGGTTTGGCATGGAGCGCAATTTCTCCGCCCGGATTGCAAAAAAGCGCTTTTAAGTTTGTCAAGGGGCGGAGCAGACGCAGATGTTGTCAGGGAGTTTGATGTTGAAAAGAAAGAATTTGTTAAAGACGGCTTTCAGATCCCCGAAGCAAAGGGAGAAATGTCTTGGATTGACGAAAACACAGTTTATGTAGCCACTGATTTTGGCGCTGGTTCAATGACAACATCAGGTTATCCAAGAATTGTCAAAATTTGGAAGAGGGGAACGCCTCTTGAAAAAGCGGAAACAGTTTTTGAGGGAAAAAATGAAGATATGAGTGTTGGGGCATACTACGATGACACAAAAGGATTTGAAAGACATTTTGTGTATCGCAGGATCTCTTTTTATGAAAACGAACTTTTTTTGAGAGAAAAAGATGGCAAACTTGTAAAAATGGACTTACCTATTGATTCAGAGCCTTCAGTCCACAGAGAATGGCTGATGGTTCAATTAAGGACACCTTGGCAAATAGGCGAAAAAACTTACCCTATGGGAGCCCTTATTGCAGAAAAATTTGACGATTTTCTTGCTGGAAAAAGAGATTTTAAGATTCTTTTTGAGCCTACTCCAACAACCTCTCTTTCTTCCTTTGATTGGACACTCAATTATCTGGTACTGAATGTTCTTGACGATGTTAAGAGCCGCCTTTGGGTTCTTCAACCTGAAAATGAAAATTGGAAAAAAACTCCGATGCTAAACGGAACAGGATTTTCAACAATATCATTCTGGGCTGTTGACGAGAAAGAAAGCGACGAATTTTTCCTGACTATTACAGACTTCCTTACTCCCACTTCTCTTTTCTATGGAAAAATGGAAAAAGATCTGCAAAAAATAAAAGAACTTCCCCACTTTTTTGAATCAAGTAATTTTGAAATTAGCCAGCACTTTGCCATTTCAGAAGATGGAACAAGAATTCCATATTTTCAAGTTTCACCAAAAGGAATGACTCTTGACGGAAACAATATTGTGCTTTTGACGGGATATGGCGGTTTTGAAATTTCTGAAGTGCCATACTACAGCGGAGGCGTCGGCTACGGCTGGCTAAGCAAAGGTGGAGTTTATGTTGTTGCAAACATTAGAGGCGGAGGCGAATATGGTCCTCAATGGCATCAGAGTGCAATAAAAGAAAACAGGAATCGCTGCTATCAAGATTTTGCCGCAGTCGCAAAAGATTTGATCCAAAGAAAAGTTACTTCTCCCAAGCGTCTGGGAATTGAAGGCGGCTCAAATGGCGGGCTTCTTGTAGGCAATATGCTGACACAATATCCAGAACTTTTTGGAGCAGTAGTGTGTCAAGTCCCCCTTCTTGATATGAAGCGCTATTCAAAACTCCTCGCCGGAGCTTCCTGGATGGCAGAATACGGCGACCCCGACAAGCCCGAAGAATGGGAATTTATAAAAACATTCTCTCCCTATCACAACATTTCCAAAATCAAAAAATATCCGCCAGTTATTTTTATGACATCAACAAGGGATGACAGAGTGCACCCCGGACACGCAAGAAAGATGGCTGCCAAAATGCTTGATATGGGCTTTGATGTCTCCTATTATGAAAATATTGAAGGAGGACATGGAGGAGCGGCGGACAACAAGCAGGCGGCTCATATGTGGGCTCTTGCCTACACATTCCTTTGGGAGAAGTTGAGCAAATAAAAAAAGCCAAATCACCTATGCTCGCAGTAGAGGATACATTTAAGTTTCAACTCAAAAAAAGTGTCACTGCAAGCCGGCATCAAAGCGATCCCTCGGTTGCCGAAGCAGCGAGCGCAGCGTGGCGGAATCTTCCTTAACCCCCCCTCGCCTCTCAGGAGAGGGCAGGGTGAGGTTTTCCGCCTTTCCCCCTCTCTTCGCAGGAGAGGGTCGGGGTGAGGTTTCCGCTTAAAAAAAATGTCATTGCGAGGTTTGCTTCGGAGCATTCTCAAACGAAGCAATCTCCCTTATTGAAATAATGAGATTCCTTCCCTTGCAAATCCCCCGAAGGAGCAGTCGGAATGACAACGCTGTCACTGCTATTTTTTCTTCGCAGCAACCTCCCCCTTGTCATCCTGAACGCTCCTTTGAAGCAATTGCCCCTGAAGGATCTCTCCACTTCGAAGCGACAAGATTCTTCAAGGGTCAAGAA
>JAAZNT010000292.1 GCA_012798145.1 Thermoanaerobaculaceae bacterium
ATTATATGGCGGTTTTAAATTTAAAAAATCTTTGGTTGCCTCCGGTTGTAATGCCTATAATTACTACATCTTTGAAAGAGTTATCTCCTGATAGAGCCATTTATAAAAACTTTTTCGAAGATTATGGTGTAAAAACCCCTATTCAAAGGGCATTGTTTATTGGCAAGTGCGCCATTCCGCTTTATAAAAGTTTTTCAAAAATTATGCCCGACATTCCTTCATTTGTTTATTCAACAAAACCGCTCCAAAAAATTGTTAATGAAAAAGCAATAGTAAGATTTGGAACGCACCCTTATCCTTCATTGGAAAATTTTGAAATATCAATGGAACTAAAGTCTTGGCTCAATAAAACCAAAGGCGATACCGCTGTTTTTGTTTCAGGAGGCAGCAGTTCTCTTTTGTTCCTTCCGGAGAAGAAGTGTTTTGCGGAAGAACTAATTAAAGTTGAGGAGAAACTTCTCTCAAAAAGAATTCCCATAAAAAAGCTAAATTTTGTTAGAATGGCAATTTCTCAGTTGAGAGGGGGAGGAGTTGCGGAGCTTATCCAGCCTTATAATTTTTTCGGGTTCGTCTGGTGTGATATGGAACCAAAAGATTTCAAATTTGTTGGAAGCGCTCCTTTAGGGGGAATAGAAATTGACTTTAAAAAGGAGGCAGAAAAAATACTTGAAAAAAATAGAATCCAAATACCATTTGAAATCAACAGGACGAAAATGAAATCGCTTCCTGATGGTTCTTTCATATATAAACTTGCAGATGGGATGAAACTTTGTCAATTGGTGGAAAAGGGGATCGGGGAGATAGGGGTCAATAGAAAAATAATCAAAATAAAAGAGGGGACTTCTTCAATAAATGCGGCTGAAATAATCTTTTCTGAATCTCAAAAAATAAAAAGACCTTCTGTTTTGATAGGCAACGGTGAATTTTTAGAAAATATTATAAAAGGAGGCAGGGGGGGAAGGTGCTCTCACCTTGCTGCGAATGTGGCAAAACTTTTTCATAAGAAAAAGAAATGGTTTTTTGCGGCTTTGGCTACTGATGGTGTTGACGGCAGCGGTGACGGCGGAGCTTTTATCCACAGCGAGGAGAAACTTGATATAAGTGAAATTGAAAAAGCGATTGCCAATTTTAATACCGCTAATTATTTTAGAAAAAGAGGTTTGTTTTTTGAAAGAAAACCGACGAGGAACAATTTGAGAGACTTGTGGGTTTTAACCCTTGAGTAAATTAGGATGAGTGAAAAGATCGGTCTTTATATTCATATTCCCTTCTGCCAGAACAGATGTTCTTACTGCGATTTCTACAAAGAACAAAGCCAAAATGTTGAGGATGAATATATTGACTTTCTGATTAGGGAAGCCCTTTTTTATAAAGAAGAAAATAAAATTGAAATTGACACAATATATTTTGGCGGAGGAACCCCTTCGCTTCTTTCTCCTGAACAACTAAGTAAACTTTTTGAGGGCTTGCAAGAAATTTTCTTTTTTTTATAAAATTGTGAGATAACCATGGAAACAAACCCAGAAAATATTGAAAAAAACAAATTTGAGGAGTTTAAAAATATAGGGGTGAACAGAGTTTCAATAGGGGTTCAAACTCTTGACGATGAAATACTTTCTTTGCTGTCAAGGAAGATTCAAAGGGAGGAAATATTAAAAAAAATTGAAACAATCTTTAAGATAGGTTTTAATTGTCTTTCTTTTGACATCATAATAGGAGCGCCGCTTTCTGACAGCGAAAAAACAGTAAGGGATATTCAGACACTCCTTTATTTCCCATTTTGTCATGCTTCTTTGTATATTCTTGAAATTCACAAGAAAACCAAACTTTATGAAATGGTCAAAAACGGATTGGCTATTTTGAATGAAGAAGAAGTTGCAGATATTTTCAAAACGGCGGGTGAATTTCTTAAAAAGAATGGCTTTGAACATTATGAATTATCAAATTTCTGCAGAAAGGGATGCGAATGCAGACACAACTTAAAATATTGGAGAGGAGACGAATATGTAGGACTTGGTCCCTCGTCTCATTCTTTTTTCAGAGGGTTCAGGGCAAGAAACCCCAATTCAATCCTTTTATGGAAAGACGCCCTTTTAAGAGGAGATTTCCCTGCTGAGGAGATATTTAAAGAAGAAAATAAGGAAAAATTAGAAAATAAAATTATATTCGGGTTAAGATTGAAAGAGGGCGTGGAGATTTCACTGCTTGATGAATATTGCAGCGAAGGAGAAGGAGATTTTTCAAAAATCGAAAAATTGTTTGAAGGAGGCTTCTTAAAAAAAGAGGGGTCAAGAATTTTTATGTCAGAAGAGGGCTTCCTTGTTTCAAATGAAGTGATTGCTTTTATTTTATCTGACAAATACAGATGGAAATCAAATGGTGAAGAAGAATGATTAAAGTTGAAGATTATCCTTTTCTTTTAAGAGTTTCGAAGCCGACAAGGTATTGCGGCGGCGAAATAAACGAGGTTATTAAAGAAAAGAAAGAAAACCTTTTTAATGTGGCTATCTGTTTTCCTGAAGTTTACGATATTGGGATGAGCAACCTCGGGCTCCAAATTCTTTATTCAGTTTTAAACAGCAAAAGAAATATTTGGGCTCAAAGGTGTTTTATGCCTTTTCCAGATATGGAAGAAGAGCTCCTTAAGAGAAGAATTCCTCTTTATGCACTTGAATCGGGAATGGAGTTGTCAAAATTTGACCTTATAGGTTTTTCTCTTCAATACGAACTTACATATTCAAATGTTTTAAGAATGCTCTTTCTTGCTAAAATTCCTCTTTTTTCTAAGGAAAGGGACGAGTTGTTCCCGATTGTGATTGCCGGAGGTCCTTCTGCGGTAAATCCTGAACCTTTGTCTGATTTTATTGACGCCTTCTTTCTTGGAGACGGAGAAGAGGGTTTTGCAGAAATCTGTGATGTTTTGGAAAAGGAAAAAAGTTCAAAAAAGGAGAAAAAATTGGAAGCGTTGGCTTCGGTTGAAGGAGTCTATATCCCTCAATTTTACAGCGTGAAAAATTTTAAGGGAAAAACGGTTGTTGACATCCCGACAAATCCAAAAGCGCCCAAAATAGTGAAAAAAAGAATATTGGTGGACCTTGAATCATTTGCTATGCCGTCTAATCCAATTCTTCCTTCTCACGAGATAATTCACGACAGATTCGCATTTGAGATCTCAAGAGGGTGTTCTTTTGGATGCAGGTTTTGTGAGGCGGGCTATATTTACAGACCATTAAGGCATAGAACCGAAAAGAGCATTATTGAAGGGCTTTTGGGTGCATCCAAGAATCTCGGATACGATGAGGTTAGCTTATTAAGTTTAAACAGCGGAGAATACCCTGAAATATCTTCTCTTTTGGACAAAGTCAAAGATTATGCCGAAGAGGAAAATATTGAAATCTCTCTTCCAAGTTTGAGAGTCACTTCAATAAACAGCGAACTTTTAAGGTCATTTGAAAGAAAAAAGAAAATGTCGTTTACAATAGCTCCGGAGGCGGGAAGCGAAAGGTTAAGAAGGGTCATTAATAAAAGTATAAGCGACGATGAAATATTAAAAAGCGCTGAAATTCTTTTTAATGCTGGTTTTTCTTCAATCAAACTTTATTTTATTATAGGGCTTCCGACAGAAACTGTGGAGTATATTAAAAGCATTACCGAACTTGCAGGAAAAATTGTAAGTATTGGAAAGAAGATGGGAGTAAAAAGATTAAATATAACTGTTTCGACCTCTTCTTTTGTCCCAAAGCCATTTACCCCCTTTCAGTGGGAAGCAGTTCCCAAAAAAGAGGATATAGTGGCAAAACAAAATTTTCTCAAAAAAACGCTCAAACCGCCAATAAGTTACAAATGGCACGATATTGATGCTTCTTTGCTCGAAGCACTATTTTCGAGAGGAGATAGAAGGTTAAATAGGGTTCTTTACGAGGCGTTTTTGCTTGGATGTAAAATGGATGGCTGGGCGGAACATTTTCATTTTGACCTTTGGGTTGAATCTTTTAGGAGATGCGGGTATGACATTTTTCAAATTCTTGAGGAGAAATTTGAGACTGAAGACCATCTTCCTTGGGATTTCATAGACATAGGAGTTAACAAGAAATATTTGAAAGATGAGAAAGAAAAAGCGCTGAGAGAAGAAAAAACAGAAGCCTGCGGGAGCGGATTGTGCTATAACTGCGGCTCATTAAGCAAAATATGTTCACAAATTGAGGCGCCTAAATCTGCTTTTTCTTTTCCAAAAGTTTCTAAGCCAAGAGAAAACTTAATTTATGCATACAGGACGACATTTAAGAAAGAATTTCCAGCGACACTATTAGGACATCTTGATTTTATAAAAAGTTTGACGAGAAGCTTCAGAAGAAGCGGAATAGACATCATCTACAGCGAAGGGTATCATCCTTTCCCTAAAATCGAAGTAGCTTCACCCCTTCCTCTCGGTGTCTCTGGAGAGAGTGAACTAATGGATTTTTATGCCTCAACAGAAATTGACGAAAATGTTTTAAATTCTTTGCAGAGAAATCTTTTGGAAGGTTTTAAGATAAAGGAAATTTTCAGGAAAACGGAAAATGAAATTCCGTTGAACAGGTTCTCAATCCACAACTACGAGATTGATATAAAAAGATTGTCTCAGGGCCAGAAAACCGATGTCTTTAAACGCCTCAGCGATTTCATTCAAAAGGAAGAATATTTAATAGAAACGAAAAAAAGAGGCGAGAGGAAAGTTGTTGATTTGAGAAAAAAGGTTTTGGATAGTTTTTTAGCAAATGGTGAGATTAGATTGAAATTGCTTAATGGCGGAATAACCAAAATAGCAGAACTATTATTTGATGAAGAAAGCCTGTTGATTGTTAAAACAGTAAGGAAGAGTTTGGAGCAATATTAAGATGTTTAGTATAAAATTATTTGCAGGTTTGGTAATTGAATAGTAAAATTAAGATGGCGTCGAATTTTTGGGGAATATTTCCCCGGGGGAGGTAGCAGATGATAATTAAGAAGAATTTTTCAAAGAAAATTTTTTATTTGGTTCTTTTATTTTGCTTTATTATGGGGATCAACCTTCACAGCGAAACCAGCAATTCTGAGATTTCATTGATTCAAGAAAGCAATATTCCTCCATTTGTTAAAAACAACGGGCAAAAGGATACCTCAATATTATTTTACTCTGAGCCATCTTGGGGTAGGATTTGCGTAAGAGCAAATGATATAGTTTTTCAAGTGATAACAAAAAAAAATCAAACATATAAAGAAATAAAAAATATTTACTTTAAATTTGAAAAAAATAATTCGCTACTTATTGAAGGAGACGGTGAAACAGAAACTTATTTAAACTATTTCTTAGGGAATGAGCCGTCAAATTGGCAGAAAGAAGTTCCTGTTTATAATTCCATTAGGTTAAAAAATGTTTCTGATAGAAAAGATTTAATTTTATCATCATCAAAAACCGGGCTGCCTCTTTTTAGCGGAATTGAAAGCGATGAACTTTTAAGAGCAATAAAAATACTTTCTAATATTGATGTAAAACTTTTTGACGGATTTCTCTTTGCTGAAGCAGATTCCTCTGAATTTAGAATTAATCTTTTTAATCAGATTTCTTCATTTGACTATAAAGTTGAATCTCAAAATCTAATATGGGGGACATATCTCGGAGGCGGGGAGCACGAAACCCTTTACCAGATTGTCTTTGACAGTGAAAAAAACATTTTTGTCGCAGGCGACACAGATTCTTCCAATATCCCGGTTCCAAGCGGCTACGACCAGACAATAAACTCCAACTCATACCCTGATATTTATGTTGCAAAAATATCTAAAAATGGAGACTCGCTAATATGGGGAACATACATTGGTGGAGAGTTTTCCGATTCATCTTTCACGCTTGGTCTTGATTCTACAGGAAATGTTGTTGTGGGAGGAACTGGAAGTAAAAACATACCGACAACTATGGGAAATTCAGTAACATCAGGAAGCAATTATGTATATATTGCCAAGTTGTCTCCAACGGGCTCATCTTTGCTTTGGGCTGAGGCAATTTGTAAAGGGCAGTTGAGCGATCTCGTAATTGACCCTTCTAATGACATTTTTCTTGTCAGCAAAACTGAAGACAGTGCAGCGCCTTGTCCAAGCGGATTTGACACATCATTTAATGGTTATGATGATCTTTACATCGCGAAGTGCAACTCAAACGGTTCTTTAGTTTGGGGAACATACTTGGGAGGAAGTACTTATGATGCCTTTACTTATGACATAAACTATGTTTCTTTTTCTACAACAAAAGGACCTCAAATTGCATTATGTCCCGATGGAAATATTGTTGTTGCCACATCAACTGCATCAACGAATATTCCTGTTGTAGGTGGGTATTCTTCGGTGAACAAGCAGGGTGCAAGAGATTTATATATTGCCAAGATCTCTTCTGATGGATCCTCTATAATTGGCTCAACATTCTTGGGAGGCACTAAAGAAGAGTTGATAAGCGGAGTGACTACAGATTCTTCAGGAAATATAATAGTTTCGGGAAGCACCCGTTCGCCAGACATTCCTGTGTTAAACGGATACCAGATGACGCACAAAAGCGATTCTTATTATGACGGATATATAGCCAAATTATCCCCGGATTGCTCTTCCCTCCTTTCTGCGACCTATTTTGGCGGCACAAAAGAAGATTACCTTCTTGGTATTGATCGCGATGGTTATGGCAACATCATTTTTGCTGGCAGAACGGTTTCAGAAGACATTTCGCTGAAAGATCCGATTCAAGCTACAAAAAATAGCGACGCTGATATTTTCTTCGGAGTGTTGAAAAATAATCTGTTGGAATTGGATGAATCTTCATATTTTGGCGGAAATGGAAGCGACCGTGCAGATGCTGTGGCTTTTGACAACATAGATTCGATGATTTTAGGAGGAAGAACAACCTCCACCTCAATTTCTTTTTCAAATGGGTACGACCCAAGTTACAATGGAGACACGGATATTTTCTTTGTCAAATTTAGTCTTTCTTCGGTTGTCGGCTGTTCTTTGACCTGCACTGCTTCCGTTCCGCAATTTGCGAAACCAAACGAAAATGTTAACTTCACTTCAACAGCTACAGTTAACCCTCAGGGCTGTGCCACTTTTGTTATAGAGTGGGATTTTGGCGACGGTTCGCCCCACTCTTCCTCCCCAAACCCCATTCACGCATATACAGCCGAAGGAACATACAACTGGAGATTTACTGTTTCTGGAAGCGGGGTGACATCCTGTGTGCAAAGCGGAACAATTCAAATTACAAACTCAAACTGCAGATTGACTTGCGATGCTTCTGCTCCAGAAACAGGAGTAAAAAACATTCCTGTCAGTTTTACATCTTCTTCAACATCTGAAGGATGTTCTCAAAGTGTTTCCTATCATTGGGATTTTGGCGACGGACAAACTTCCAATGGTCAAAACATTTCGCACACATACGCAAGCCACGGCACATATTCTTGGACAATGACTGCTTCTGCTGATTCTATAACCTGTTTAAAAACAGGCAATATTGAAATTCTCGCAGAAAGGCCTTGTGTAAGCGTAGGAAGAATAAATTTTTGCGCAGATGTAATAAATTATGACGGTTCAAAATATACGCTTGGGGGCAATGTATCTGCAAACAATCTTTTATTCTTCACAAATTATGCTGAATTGACAAAGACCTCCAGTTCAAGCGGAAGCATATACACACCGGGAAATGTTTTTGTTCCAAATATTCACGGAGCAGATGAAACTGTTGTTTCTGGTCCTGTAACATTTTTTGTTGATGGAGCAGATTTAAGTTTAACCCAAATGTCTGGACCATTGCTCTACAGCATCAATCTTCTGAATCTTCCTTTGGAAATAGAAGGAAGCGAAATTGTTCTTCGCGCAGACGGGGTAAAGGTTTCGCCATTCATAAATCTTGGAGTGGAGCCGATAGTAATTGCAAGGGTACAATCTGAAATACTTCTTGTTCCTAATGACGACAAATATCTTTTGTCTATGGAAGTTGTCGCAGGCAATGTTACTCCTTCAATTTCAATAACAAGTTTTAGTGTTACTTATGAACCGGATACCCAGACGATAACAGGAAGCGCTTCAATTGGATTGCCTTTTCTTGATGTCGCATCATTGGATGCTTCGGTAGAATTCATTCCTGGATGCCTAAATGGTTTTTCCATTACGATTGGGCTTCCTGTTGGAATACCTCTTGGACCATCAGGATTGGAGATAGATGCTTTAACTCTTGAAGTTGACAATATATGCGAACCCGCCCATTTTTACATTTTTCTTGGCGGAGACATAGCTATAGAAGGTGTGCCTTCTGAGGTGATTGTATTGCAGCATGTAGGGCTTGGCTATCAGGTTCCTTTCACATTGCAGATTGATGGAGGGTCTCTTGCATTTTTGGGTTATCCTTTAAGCAGTATGGGAGGGGTTATTACAGTTTATCCTCCATACATTAACTCTTACGGGGACACAAACATTGCGGGGATATATACTACTCATATCTCTATTACTCTTGATATTGCAAATTTCCTAATTTCAGGCAACGCTTACGGCTCTTTTCAAGTTCCAAATTGGAGTTGCTGCACAACTTGTCTTCTCTGCAAAGCAACCAAAGTTTTGGTTAGAAAAGTGCTGGGCACCCTTCCTTATACATTCGCTGGGATGGATATGGGGGTTTCAATAGGACAGGTTGAGCCAAGTAAATGGGGTGGTTCATTAAGGGGTAAAATCACCGTTGCAAACCAGAGCGTTGCAGTAGAGATAAAATTTTTAAATGGCGAAACAAACCTTTTGATTGGAACAAATTATGATAACCTTTTTGAAATATGGCTTGAAGCGGAGAAGTTCCTTTCGCCAACCGGCTATGAAAAGAGTTTGGTTCTTTCCGAAAATCAGGAAAGCGTTGTATTTGTGGCGTCCGGGAATTCAGTTCTTCCTGAAATTTATCTTGTGACTCCTGAAGGGATTATATTGACAAAAGAAAACTATTCTTCATATCAGGGTGCTTCTTATTATGAATCAGCGGAAGACTTGTCGTCTTTACTTATAATTTCCCCCGCATCAAAAGGGACTTGGAAATTTGGAATGACAAATCTCAATCAGGGAGAGGGGGACCTTTTTGCTTTATGCAACCATCAACCGCCGCAGATAACATTTGAAAGCGTAACTC
>JAAZNT010000293.1 GCA_012798145.1 Thermoanaerobaculaceae bacterium
AAGGGGATTATTTTATAAATGTGATAAATGGTGAAGAAGAATCAAAAGATACTAAAGTTTCCTCAGCAACGATTGAATTGGGTTCATCTGGTGAAGTCTTTAGTCCAAGTGACTTCAACAAAAATGTCAATGTCATTTCCAAAAGCGTTCATCTTACTTCTGGGGATTATTCATTAGTTACAACTACGAATGGTCAGCCGGGTTCATTCTTAACAATCATTATTTCCACTTTTGATATTTCCTCTTACGATGATTTACCATAAAGTTTCTGCGAAAATGATGTAATAAATAAGGGGGAAGTGGGTATAGCTATCCTTCCCCCTTTATGAGGAAGGAGGCCTTTGAGATGTTTCAGAGAATTTCCAAATCACTGAGAGGTTGTGTTTCAAGTTGGTTTTTTGCATTTTTTTTTCTTTGTTTCTTTTGTTCTTCTTTATTTGGATCTAATTGGCAAAATATAGGACCAGATGGGGGAAATATATGGCAAATCATTTCTTTGCAGTCATCTTTATATGTTGTGACGTACTCAAAGGGCTTATATGGTCCATCGTACATTTTCAAGAGTATTGATAAAGGAAATACTTTTTTTGAAATTACCCCCCCTGAAATCACTGCTCCACAAAATGCGGATTCTTATATACAAAAAATAGCAGTCGATTACAAAAATGAAAATATAATTTATGTGGCAACGGCAGGCGGAGTCTTTAAAAGCGAAAATGGAGGTGATAGTTTCTTTAAATGTGGTTTAGATGGGGAGGTGGTTAGGACAGTGGCTATAGACCCGGCAAATGCAGACATAGTTTTTGCCGGAACGAAAGAAAATGGTCTTTTCAAAAGCATTGACGGTGGAATGAACTGGGAAGCTGCAAACAATGGAATAGAAGCGATAGATATTTCCTATTTGACCATTGACCAGAAAAATCCTAAAACAATTTATGCCTGCACTGAACCAAATAAAATTTACAAAAGTGTAGACGGCGGAAATTCGTGGGAAGAATGGTTAGAATCCTGCAATCCAACATTTTTAACGGTAGACCCAAATGATAGCAATGTAATATACATTTTGGTTGGTGAATTTGGAATGAGCCCATATAAAACAATCGATGGAGGAAAAAGTTGGACTCATATTGATGTTGGTTTCCCTTTTGTATACACAATTTACATCAACCCGCTTGACAGTAAGAATGTTTTTATAGGAACACCAAGAGGCTTATGCCTCAGTAAGGATCAGGCAGAAACATTTCAATGTTACAGAGAGCAGTTTATTAATAACTTCCTCATTACTGCAGTTGCCTGTGACCCCTCTAATCCTACAATAGTTTACGCTGGAACAGATGGAGGAGGACTTTATAGAAGTTTGGATGGCGGGGAAACCTGGGAATACAGTTGCAAAGGAATTAGGGCATTATTTGTTTGCAAAGTGGCAGTTGATCCAGAAAATAACAATTTAGTATATTGTGGAACAAGGGGTGGCGGACTTTATAAAAGCGAAGATTTTGGAAAAAACTGGGTAATAAAAGATTTGCCGCTTTCACCTTTCTGTTTTCTATCTATTGAAGATATTATTTTTTTCCCAGCCGATCCGTCAAAAGTTTACATTGGCGGTTCCAAACTATTTAGAAGCGTTGATAATGCAAATGAATGGAGTGAAATGTTTTATAGCAATGGAGACTCCATTTACACATTTAATGTTGCTTTAGACCCTCAAAATGAAAATGTTATTTATGTTGATAACTCAAAAAGCGAAGACGGAGGGAATACCTGGCAATCTTTTTTACCGCCAGTTGTTCAACCAGGGACAAATTATGTTTCAGAACTTATTGTTGATCCCAAAAATCCCGAAACAATTTATATGGCTTTCAGATGGAACTACATTTTTAAGACCGTTGATGGTGGGAAGAATTGGATAGAAATAAGTAGCTCAATACCCGATTCAGCAAAAGAAACTCTTTGTTCTTCTTTGGCATTAGATCAAGTGAATAGTGATATTGTCTATGCAGGTTTTAATGGGATATACAAAAGCTATGACGGTGGTAATAATTGGAGTTTAAAAGGACTTGAAGGGAAAAATGTCATCTCACTTCTTGTTGATCCAAAAAACTCAAACATAGTCTACGCTGGGACATTATTGGATGGTGTTTATAAGTCTATTGATGGGGGAGAAAATTGGTTTGAACTGAATGAAGGCTTATCAAACAAAACAATATATTCATTGACAATTGATCCGAAATCGCCCGCAAGAATATATGCAGGAACTTCATCGGGGATTTTTTGTATCACACAAAGTTATCCTGAAATAAAAGAAGCCAGAAAAATGGTTGACCCATTCAGGTTAAAAGTGACGGGAAGTAATTTTCACTCTGACTTAAAGGTTTA
>JAAZNT010000294.1 GCA_012798145.1 Thermoanaerobaculaceae bacterium
ATATTGAAATTTATGGGAGACTCAGAAGTGGTATTGAGACCCTTTTTGAAATGGAAAACAAAATTGACCTTAAACTTCTTAAAAACGATGATAATCAAAAAAATGTGTTGAGGTTAAGGCTTTTTTCCACAGGACTTGAAAGAGCAATTGAAGCTGAAATTTTAGGCGAAATGCCAATAAAAAATTGTCTTTTTAAAATTGATGAAGGAGAGTGGATTAAAATTCAAAAAGGTGAAGAAAGAAATAGAACATTTTTTGAACTGCCCTCAGAAATCAATGCCAAAAGGAAATCAATAACAATCACAGCCCAATTTGTTGATTCGCAGGAAAAACTTCAAACCATCTCAAAAGAAATAACACTTCCTATTAAAGATGCTCGTCTTTATGTTTCCTTTGATCCCAATCAAGTCAGAATTCATGCTTCAAAGCAAAAAGACAAACTTTTTGTAAAAATTGATTATCCACAAATTTACGAAATTTTAATAACAGATATTTTTTACGAAGTGCAGACTGAAAAAGGGGTCGAAAAAATTGAGTTTGCAGGCACAGCAAAAGATGCTTCTATTCCTTTGAACAACAACCAAAAATTCCTCTTGAGCGCCTGCTTCAAACTTTGCTCAAGAAAAACAGTGAAAATTCCAATTTATGTAAATTCTTAAGATAATATGCCAAATTTGATATAATTTTATTTTGGAGAAATAATGAAAAGAGCCTTTTTCCTTTGTTGCTTTTTTCTATATCTTAACACTATTTCCTTAACACCTGAAAAGGCAAGCCCTAATTTTATCTTAGTAACTATTGACACCTGGAGAGCGGATTATATTTCTGCTTCTGGAAGCAAAAAGGTTAAGACTCCCTTTTTGGACAAGTTAGCAGAAGAGGGAATATACCTAAAGTATGTTGATACCCCATGCCCAATGACAACCCCCGCACACGCTTCAATTCTAACCGGCCTCTATCCCAAAAACCACGGAATAAGAGATAACAGAAATTTCAAACTAAAAGATGTAGTAACCCTTCCAGAGCTTTTCAAGTTAAAGCGATACAATACTTTTGCTGTGGTTTCCGGAGCACCATTGTCAAAAAAATATGGGCTTAACAAGGGCTTTGATTTTTACGACGATGATGATCTTGAAGATAAAAATAACTTACAGAAAATCTTAAAAGGTTCTCTGAAAAGTGCTGATCAAGTCACCGAAAAGGCGCTGGGGTTAATTGATAAATCCCAAGGAAATATTTTCTTATGGGTTCACTTTTATGATCCCCATTATCCTTACAATCCTCCTGCTAAATTTAAAGAAATTTATCCAGAAGATTACTACGCCGGCGAAGTGGCTTATGTTGACGCTGTTTTGAAGGCTTTCTTTGAAAATCTTTTTAAAAAAAATAAGGAAAGATGGATTGTTATAGTTGCAGGAGATCACGGAGAAGATCTCGGTGAGAACGGAGAAGACACTCACGGAATTCTTCTTTACAACACGACAAGGAAAGTTCCCTTTATCTATTGGGATAGCGAAAAAAAATATAAGCAATTGGGAACGGGGGCAAAAAATCTTATTGATATTTTTCCTACTCTCCAAGAACTGTTTGAATTGAAAAAGACAAATTGCGACGGTATTTCGCTTTTTGAAAACACAAACAGGTATATGTTTGCTGAAACTTTCTTTCCCTTATGTTTTGCTGCAAACTCGGGTTTCAGCGCCAAAAAAGAGAATCTTGTTTTTATTAAAAATGGAACTTCTGCTGAAATTTATGAAGATACTTTTAAAGAAAAAGGTTTGAATCCCTCTTCAGAAAAAATCTTTTATAATGAAGCTCAAAAGGAAATAGACAAATATTTTAACGAAAAAGAAGATTTTACTCCAACACTTAAATTGACAAGTGAAGAATTAAAAATTCTCTCAAGTCTTGGCTATATTGGCTTAAGTTCAAATTTGGAAAAAATCACAAAGTGCGATTTAAGGGAGATGGCAAGAGATTTTTCCGAATACACAAAAAAAGGCTGGGAAGTGTTGCATAACGGTGATCTAAATATCATTCTCCAAGAATACAACAAACTCTTAAAAAAATATCCATACTCCCCTCTCTTGCATTGCGACAAAAGCGACTTACTTGTAAAAATGATGAAGTATGATGAAGCTTATGAAGAATGCAAAGTTTGCACAGCAATGGATCCAATAAACTCCAGTGCCTACTTTCGTCTCGCCAATTTGAGCGCTATGAAAGGAAAATTTAAAGAAGCAGAAAATTACTACCTTTATTCAATTAAATATGATGAAAAACTGTCAATCGCCCATCTAAATCTTGGAATGATTTATTTTGAAAAACTTAATAATCCCGCAGCAGCATTAAAGCACCTTAAGAGATTTCTGGAACTTGATCCCAAACACCCAAAGGCAAAAATGGCAAAGGATGTTATGAAAGATTTGGAATCTGATTCAACCATAAAAAAATAATTTTCACTCTTTCCAAACTTTTTAAGTTTACTTTAAAAACTTTCCTATTTCTTCCCTGACCTTCGCCCTTGCTCTTGAAAGTCGCATTTTGACAACTTCTTTGGAAACTCCAAGTATCTCTGCGGTCTCCTCAGTAGAAAAATCTTCAACATCCCTTAAAATAAGGACACTTTTATATTTTTCTGGAAGAGAAGCAATAATTTTTCCAACTATTTTTCTGATCTCATTTTCCTCAACAATTTTTTCTGGAAGAGAATCCCATTGTTCTTCCTTTAGGAGACTCTCTTTTTCAGGAAAAACTTCATCAACCTCAATTTCTTCTTCGATGAATTTATCCTTCCTTCTTTTCATCAAACAAGCGTTGGCAGCAACTTTAAAAAGCCATTTTTTCAGTGCAAGCGGTTCTTTAAGTTGCTCAAGAGATGTGAAGGCTTTTTCCATAGTATCCTGAAAAACATCAAGCGCGTCCTCTTTTTCGCCGCACATTTTCATCCCGAATTTCATAAGATTTGGTCCAAAATAATGCAAAAGCTCTTCAAACGCTTTCTTATCCTTATTTTTAAGTCTTTCCACAAATTTTTCATCAAAATTCGGCGAACTGTCAGTTATCATTTTTCCCTTTTGAAAATATTTTCATCCATCCTTCGACATCGGGTTCATAAATAGGTTTTTCTTTTGTTTCCAATCTACTTTCAGCGTTTGAAATAAAAGAAGCAATTTCCACAATTTTTGCCCCTTTTGTTCTGCATCTTGACTGTAATTCCCTGTCGTTTGTAACTATGATGTCCCCTCTGCATATTCTTTCAATGATCACTTCATCTGCTTTTCGCTTTTTTGAAAAAATTATGCTAACCGAACCTTTTTCATTTTCAGAACAGAAATTGTAACCATCAAAAACTACTGTAGTCATTTTTGGGATTTTTCTACTTATAAGGAAATTGAGAACTTTGACCCGAACATCACCAACACCTTTTTCCCTGAAGAGATACAAGCCCAGATTGTTGCCGTCAATAAAATATCTCATCTGATAAGTTATGGCTTCATCGTTTCAAAACCTACAACTTTAGCACCAGAGTCTTTAAACTCTTTTGGAATTTTGCCAAAAGCTTCTTCCGCTTCCTCCCTTGTTTTAAAGTAGCCCCAAATTACTCTGAAGCAGTTTCTTCCTTTATAATTGTAAGGAAATATTATCAAATCCTTTGAATTGTTTGTGCTCGCAAACGCTTTAGCAATGGAGTCTTTCTCGCAGGCAAGCATAATGGCAATAGTGAATCCCCCTCTTTTTGAAGAATAAATAGATTTAAATGCTTTTGCCGC
>JAAZNT010000295.1 GCA_012798145.1 Thermoanaerobaculaceae bacterium
GAGAAAGTAAATTTATTTCTTTATTTTTCCTCTTTCAATTGCGGCTTTTGTGAGGCAAAAAAGTTTTTTGAGTTCTTCCTGCACTACTGCAATGGGGTTTTCTTTGTCTGTATTTTCAGCCAATGCCTGCTGGTAGGAGTGGTGTTTTTGGAAAATTATTCTTCCTTCAATATAAACTCTTACTTCAAGAGACTGGATTTTTTCCTTGTCTTCTATCTGGATGTGGTAGGTTTCGCCGTTTACATCAATGTTCTGGTTTAATCCCAAACTCATGTTCCAAGCCTCAACCTGTGGGCAAGATTCTCGGGCAGTTTCGCTTTGAGAATTTTCTGCGCCGCCTTGTTTATGTCGTATGGTATTCTTCTTAAAACAAACCTTCTTGTTTCGGGGTAATATTCTGCAAAAGACGCCAGCGGGTTTCTGTCCCTTGGTTGCCCGATTGAGCCGGGGTTAATAAGATATCTGCAATCTTTTTTCAAAACCTCTTCATAATAATCGCCTCTGAGGTTTTTGAAGACAATCCCCGCTTCTGTTTGGGCAAAAATGCAAGGATAGTGGGTGTGTCCAAAAAAGCAGATGTTGAAGTTAAACCTTTCAAAAACCTGATATGCGTCAAATTCAGAGAAAAGGTAGTAATCTTCATCAATGGGAGAGCCGTGGCACATTATCACCCCTTCTTCTATTTCAAGCGGTCCTTTTGGAAGGGAAGCGATATATTCCAAATTGTTTTTTTCAAGATTTTCTTTTGTCCACTTCACGGCGATTTTGGCTGAGTTGTTAAAATTGGACATATAAACTTCATTTTCCATCACTTTGTCGTGGTTGCCCCTTATTATTTTTAGGTTGTCAAGTTTTCTTATTCTTTCGGTCACCTTGTTTGGGCTTGCGCCATATCCTATCAAATCTCCAAGGCAGATTATCGCCTCATATCGCCTTCTTGAGACACTTCTCAGGACAGCGCTCAACGCCTCTTCGTTTGCGTGTATGTCAGAAATTATTAAATATCTTCTTCTCTTTGCCAACTTCTCACCTGCTATACTAAGAAAGAGATTATACCAATCTTAAAATAGTTTCCACAACCTCATCAACTGTAAGAGATTCTGTCCAAACGGTGTAGTGCGCCCTTGAATATAAAGACTTTCTCTTGATGAAAAGTCCGAATAGGTTAGAATCTTCCGCAAGCGGTCTTTTTTTGCCTATAGATATTCTCTTTTTTACCTCTTCAAATGAAAGATCAAGAAATATTGTTGGACCAAGATTTTTTAGAAAAGTTATCGTCTTTTCGTTGAAGCCTCCACCTCCAACAGCCATAACCCTTTCACCTTCATCCGGCGTTGAGAGTATTATTCTCTGCTCAACGCTTCTGAAATATTCCTCGCCTTTTGTCTTAAAAATTTCCGATATGCTCATCCCTTCCTCTTCTTCAACCATCTCATCTGTGTCTTTGAATGGAAGGTGAAGCCGTTTTGAAAGAATCCTGCCAACCGTCGTTTTTCCCGCACCCATAAAACCGCAAAGAGTGATCGTCCTGCCGCCCATTATAAAAACAAAATGGTGGGCGATACAGGATTTGAACCTGTGACTCCTACCGTGTGAAGGTAGTACTCTTCCGCTGAGTTAATCGCCCACAAAAAAAGAAATCTCAAAAAGAACCTATTTGAAAGAATCTTTCAAAGTCTTGGCAGGTTTGAAAGCGGGATAGATCCTCTTTGGAACGGTAACCTGCTTTCCGTTCTTTGGATTTCTTGCGTTTCTTGCACTTCTCTCTCTATGATAAAAAGTTCCAAATCCTGAAATTGTAATTTTGTCTCCCTGCTTCAAAGTTATTGAGATGATCCCCTTTCCCGGCCTGAAAAGAGTCTCAATGATTTTCTTCACATCTTTTTTTTGAACACCCGTTTTTTCCGACAACTTCTTAATCAGTTCTGTTTTGGTCATTTTCTCCTCTCCTTTCCAAAAAAGGAATTATAAACCATTTTTTAAAAAAATAACCACTTTTAAAAAAATCTCATCAACCATTTTCAAGTTCATAATTTTAAAATAAAAACAAATTAAGTTAAAGAGGCAAATTTAAATAAGCAAAAATTTTATTCAACAAGTTTTTTTATCTCTTCAAGGATGGAGAGCGCTTTTATTGGTGTAGTGTTTTCAAGGTCTATTTCTTTGATTTTTGAAAGCAGTTCACTGAGCTTCTCATCTTTCTCAAAAAGAGTAGGTTGCTGAGGTTTCCGTTTTGGCTCAAAGGTCTGCGGCTTTTTCTTTTCAAGTTCTTCAAGAATCTTCTTTGCCCTTTCAACGACGCTCTTGGGAATTCCAGCGAGTTCTGCGACATGTATCCCGTAAGATTTGTCTGCGCTTCCCTCTTCGACGCTTCTTAAAAAATAGACCTTCCCAGAATGCTCCCTCACCCCCATCGTCAGATTGTGGACTCCGTCAAGGTTTCTCGCAAGTTCTGTCAATTCGTGATAGTGGGTCGCAAAGAGAGTTCTACAGCCGATTCCTCCATCTTTTGCAAGCGCTTCTCCAATCGCCCAAGCAAGGGAAAGCCCGTCATAGGTGCTTGTGCCTCTTCCAATCTCATCAAGAAGGACGAGAGATTTTTTTGTTGCGTTTCTCAAAATAGCCGACGCTTCTGTCATTTCAACCATAAATGTTGAAAGCCCTCTCCTCAGATTGTCAGATGCACCGACTCTGCAGAAAATTTTGTCAACCACGCCAATTTTAGCTTTTTTTGCTGGTATTCCCATTCCTATATGCGACATAATTGTCAAAAGGGCTACCTGTCTTAAATAGGTGGATTTACCGCCCATATTTGGTCCCGTGAGAATAATTAGTTGTCTCTCTTCGCCGTTGAGTTTTACAGAATTCGGAACAAATGGCTGGTGTCTTGGGTCTCTTTCAAGAACAGGATGGCGCCCTTCTTCTATTTCCAAAATTTCTTCTTCAACGATTTCGGGAATTGTGTAGCCCCTTTCATAAGTTGTGAAAGCAAGAGATGAATAAAGATCAAGTTCTGAAAGGATTCTCGCCCCTTCTCTCAAATCTTTCAAATTCTCCCTTATCCTATCAACAAGATTGAGCCACAACTCCTCTTCAAGAGCAAAACTCTCCTCTTTTGCCGAAAGAATCTTTGTTTCAAGTTCTCTTATCTCTTTTGTCACAAACCTTTCCGCGTTGACCAGTGTCTGCTTTCTTTCATAATCTTCCGGAACTTTTTCAAGGTTCGCTTTTGTTATCTCTATAAAATAGCCAAAAACTTTGTTGTATTTGATTTTTAATGAAGGTATTCCGCTTCTCTCTCTTTCATTCGCTTCAAGTTTAAGAATCGCTCTGTGGGCGTTTTGATAAAGTTCTCTTAATTCATCGAGTTTTTGATTGAACCCAAGTTTGAAAATCCCGCCTTCTTTTGTTGAAAGGGGAGGGTTTTCAGAAATCGTTTCCTCCAGAATTTGAAGAAGATTGTCAAAGAGAGGAAGTTTCTCCGTCTTGTCTTTGGGAATTCCTTCAATTTGAAGAGCGATTTTTTTCGCTTCGTTAAGTTTGTTCAAAACTTCTCTTAATGCGTATGCGTCTTTCGGCGTGGCTATTTTTGCTCCAAACCTTGCGTTGATCCTTGCCCAATCAGGGAAATTTGTAAGCGCTTTTCTGAACAACTTAAGATTTTGAGTGTCTGAAAGCCAATTTTTTATCTCTTCCTGTATTTTGACTATGTCTTCTCTTTTTGAAAATGGTGAAAGAACAACTTCGCTCAACAAACGCTTTCCCATAGGCGTTTGACAGCAGTCTATTGATTTTATAAGAGTGCCTTCCCTTGTCCCGTCTTCAAGGTTCAAAAGAAGTTCAAGATTTCTTCTCGTCGCCTCATCAATAAGAAGTTTTCCTGAAAAATCTTCCACTATCGGAAAATCAAGCGGCGGCGCTTTCTGCTGTTCAAGGTATGAAATCAGAGCGCCGAGCGCTCTTCTTGAAGATTCAGATGCGGGAATTCCCGGAAGAGAATATGGAAGAGAGTAGTATTCTGCGATTTTTTCCGACGCTTTTTTTAGATCAAAAAAAATTTCAGAAAGGGGCGTTATATAAAATTTTGAAAAATCTTCATTCTGCCCTTCAACCAAAAGGAGTTCTTTGGGGCTTATTGAAAACAGCAGGTCGCATATTTGGGCTTTGTCGCCAGTTGCCAATTTCAACTCACCTTTTGAAAGGTCGGCTGCGGCAAGAGACGCTTCTTTTTGAGAAGAGAAGAATGCTGCGATTAAAACCCTCTCCTCTTTTTCAACAAGGTTCTCCTCAAGAACCGTCCCGGGAGTGAGAATTCTTGTAACTTCCCTTTTGACAATTCCTTTGGCTTTTTTGGGGTCTTCAACCTGTTCAACAATAACGCCTTTCAGCCCCGCTTTTATAAGTTTTTGAAGATAAATTTCAATTGCGTGATAAGGAACTCCGCACATCGGAAGCGGGTCTTTCACATCCCTGTCTCTCGTTGTCAAAACAACCTCAAGGATAGGTGCGGCAGTCAATGCGTCTTCTCCGAAAACCTCATAAAAATCACCCATTCTGAAAAAAACAATCTTGTCGGGGTGTTCGTCTTTGAACTTCTTCCACTGCCTCATAGCGGGAGTAAGATTGTCTTTATAGTTTTTTCTTTCCAAAATTCCTCCAAAGATTTAGAATTTTATCACAACAAACCTTGAAATAATCCCTAAATGTTTGTAAAATCTTTAGTTCTATATTTGGAGGGAGTAAGAAAGGATAGCAAAATGTTTGAAATCGTATCAAAAAAGACACTTGCGGAAAATGTTGTTGAAATGACTATCAAAGCGCCAAGAATCGCAAAGACCCACAAAGCGGGGCAGTTCCTTATTCTTATGAATTATGAACACTCTGAAAGAATCCCCCTCACTATAGCCGATTCTGACAAAGAAAAGGGCGAAATCACAATAGTGTTTCTTGTCGTGGGATTTTCCACCAAAGAACTTGCCGAAAAATTCAATGTCGGAGATGAAATTTTCTCTGTCGTTGGACCTCTTGGAACCCCTACTCATATTGAAAAATTCGGAAGGGTTGTTGTTATAGGCGGTGGGTTGGGGGTTGCTCCCATTTATCCAATTTGTAAAAGTTTGAAAGAAGCGGGAAACGAAGTTATTTCAATTATAGGCTTCAGGTCAAAAGAACTTATGTTCTGGAAGGAAAAAATTGAAAGCGCTTCGTCTAAGATTATTGTAACAACTGACGATGGCTCTTACGGAATGAAGGGTTTTGTCACCCACGCCCTTGAAAAACTTCACAACGAAGGGGAAAAAATAGACAGGGTAATCGCAATTGGTCCTCCAATTATGATGAAAAATGTGGCAAAGATGACAGAGCCTTGGAACATTCCAACTTGGGTTTCGCTTAATACCATAATGGTTGACGGAACAGGAATGTGCGGCGGCTGCCGTCTTGAAATTGGCGGAGAAACAAAATTTGTTTGCGTTGACGGACCAGATTTTGACGGACATAAAGTCAACTGGGAAGAGATGGAAATTAGGATGAAAGTTTACAAAATTGAAGAGGAAAAAATTAAACAAGAACATCAATGCAAAATAGGATTAAAGTGAAAGGGTAGAAAATATGCAGGAAAAAATTGACATTGTAAAACTTGGCGGAGTGGAAGAAGGGAAGCCAAAAAAGCCTCGCCCGAAACTTCCAAGGAAAGAGATTGCTTGTCAAGACCCGAAAGAGAGGATAAAGAATTTTAACGAAGTTGCTCTCGGTTACACACCTGAAGAAGCGGTTTATGAAGCGATGAGATGCCTTGAGTGTCAAAGACCAAGGTGTGTTGTCGCCTGCCCCGTCCATATAGACATTCCGACTTTTGTAGGCTTGATCGCAAGGGGAAAGTTTGCCGAAGCGGCGAAAGACATCAGAAAATATAATTCTCTTCCGGCAGTCTGCGGAAGGGTCTGCCCTCAAGAAAACCTTTGCGAAGCAGCCTGCATTTTAAACGACACCAATCCGGGCAACCCAATTGCAATAGGAAGACTTGAAAGGTTTTCCGCTGATTACCTTCTCTCAAAAGAAAACGGAAGCGCCGAAGCGCCAAAGATTACCCACAAAACTCCCTACAAAGTCGCAATAATCGGCTCTGGCCCCTCGGGGCTTACCTGCGCCGCAAAGCTTGCACAGATGGGGCACACGGTTCATCTTTTTGAGGCACTCCACAAAGCGGGCGGCGTTATGATGTATGGAATCCCTGAATTTCGTCTTCCAAAAGAGATAGTCCAAAAAGAGATAAACTATGTCAAAAGTCTCGGAGTTAAAGTTGAGACAAACTGCATCGTAGGAAAAACAATACCAATGGACGAAATAATGAACGAATACGATGCTGTCTACATCGGAAGCGGAGCCGGATTTCCAAATATGATGAAAATCCCCGGTGAAAATTTGGGCGGAATTTACTCCGCAAACGAATTTTTGACAAGAGTCAACCTTATGCGGGCATACGATTTCCCGAAAACAGCCACTCCGATAAGAAAACCAAAGAGGGGCGTGGTTGTCGGAGCGGGATTCACCGCATTTGATGTTGTAAGAATTATGCTGAGACTCGGCGCTGAACACGCTGAAATAGTTTACAGAAGGACAAGGAAAGAGATGCCCGGAAGGGGCGAAGAGATCGAGCATTCCGAAGAGGAAGGCGCAATCATAAGAGAACTTACAAATCCTGTAAGGTTTATTGGCGATGAGAACGGCTTTGTTAAAGCGGTTGAAGTTCAAAAAATGGAGTTGGGCGAACCCGATTCTTCCGGAAGAAGAAAGCCGATTCCCGTTCCTAACAGCAATTTTATTATTGAAACAGACCTTGTCGTTATTGCGATAGGACAGACTCCAAATGTCTTGATACCTTCAAACCTTAAGGGACTTTCAACAAGGTGGGGCTCTGTCATAAATGTAAACAGGGAAACATATATGACAACAGTTCCGAAAGTTTTTGCTGGTGGCGACGCCATAACAGGAGCGGCGACTGTAATTTTGGCGATCAGGGCAGCGACGGAAGCATCAAGGGCGATTGATACATTCTTGAGAGACCCTCAAAGAAAATGGTATCCGCCGGAAGTCAGCGAAAAGAAGTAAGGGGGAAATATGGAAATTACTAAATCTTTTGAAGCGTTTTTAAACACAAAACAGGAAGAAAATCTTGAAAAAGAGTTTGCCTCCGCTTTAAATTTTGTAAATTCTGCTGAATTTGACAAAAGCATGACTTTGCAGAATCTCTACGAGGCGCTCTTGAGTTTCAAAGAGGTAAAAGATTTTCAGACAAAATGCGGGTTTTTTCTCTCTGCCTTCTTTTCAAGAGAGTGCGGAAACCAGACTCTCGCTCTCAAAGATGACTGCCAGATAGATTTTCTCGGCTCTTTTCTTGCCTCAGGAGAGCTTAAAATCATCGGAGATGCAGGCGACTTTGCCGGCTCTTTTTTGAGCGGTGGAAAGGTTTTTATTGAAGGCTCTGTCAAAGACAACTGCGGCTATTTTATGAAGGGCGGAAAAATAGTTGTAAAAGGAGACGCCTCAAACCATCTTGGCCATTTTATGAATGGCGGAGAAATAACAGTTGAAAAGAACATTTACGATTTTGCTGGGAACTGTATGATCGGCGGTAGAATAGAATGCAAAGGAAGCGCTGGGTATTCGCTCGGATACAGAATGAGCGGCGGAGTTATAGAAATTAAAGACCTCGCTTGGGATTTGATAGGCGAAGAAATGGCGGGGGGAAAGATAACAGTAAGAGGACACATCGGCAAAGAACTTTGTCAAAATATGTCGGGCGGAATAGTTACAGTCAGAGAAGAGTATAAAGATACTCCAAAAGGAAAAACTTTCGGAGGAAAGATAATTTATTCAAATTTTAAGGGATAAAAATGGAATTAATTCTTGTTCGCCATGCTGAAGCGGAGGATGGCGTAAACGATTTCTCAAGAAAACTTACCCCAAAAGGCAGAAAAGAGGCGGAGAAAATAGCAAAATTCATAAAGAAAAAAATCAAAGATTTCAAAGTATATTCAAGCCCCCTCGTCCGCGCAAAAGAAACCGCTTCTTTCTTTCTAAAAGAGATAGAAATTCTTGATGAACTTGAACCAGATTCAACCCCCGAAAGTTTTTTGAGAGAGATTTCAAAATTTGGCGAAGACGAAACTCTTATCTGCGTTGGACATCAGCCCCTTATAGGCGCAATTGCAGGAAAAATCCTTGGCCTTAATTATTCGCTTAAAACAAAAAAGGCGGGCATCTGGTGGTTCAAAGGAAGCCCTCCAAAAGATTTTGAACTTTACTGCGCAGTCAACCCGTCAGTAATTTAGAGAAAAATTTAACCCAAATTTGTCATTAAGAAAACTTTAACAAGCGATCAGATATTGCTTAGAGAAAATGGAAGATAAGTGCACATAGGCGCTGGGGGGTGAGATGCAAGGAAGACGAGGGTGGGCAAACC
>JAAZNT010000296.1 GCA_012798145.1 Thermoanaerobaculaceae bacterium
AATACTCAAATTGGCTTTAAATATGAAAAGAAGATATTGGTTCTTAGGGCTTTGGAACTCAATTGAGCACATAGATTTCCCTTATCCCGTTCCCGATTCATCCTGAAATGTCTTTTCCTAATGACAAATCTGGGATTATTTTAGCCGATCCAAAGTCCTTCGATTCTTACATGAAAGCCGTCACTTCTTCTGGCAATATGGTTGATGAGTCCACAATGTCTCCACTGGAGCATGCAAAAGCGTGGCTGAAAATAGTAGCGCCTTCCAATTTCAAGCTCGGTGCGCGCAACTTTAACGAGTCCTTCGTACGCTGTCGTATTATAATAGCCTATATTAATTGCGTTCTTTCTCGCCATCATTGGTCCAACTATACACCAAGTCACACAACCATTAAAATAGTCTGGCTCCTCAACAATTTGCCCTACATGGGTGACGGGGCAGCCGCAGGAGATCCAAGCGGGTCTTCCAAAAATAATATCACCCTTTTTCAATTGAAGTTTCTCAACATTGGATGGATTAAATAGGATAATTGTTTCTCTTGGTCCAGCCTCGTCAGGAAATTTATCAAGGATAAAATCATAGTCTCTTCCGAGGTGATCCTTCCACGAGGCCGCTTCTTCAGAGAAGAGCTTCGATGGTGAACA
This sequence comes from Thermoanaerobaculaceae bacterium, assembly GCA_012798145.1. GTDB lineage: Bacteria > Acidobacteriota > UBA4820 > UBA4820 > UBA4820 > UBA4820. The sequence continues at coordinate 645 of JAAZNT010000296.1, forward strand.
GACCTGCTTTCCTTTCGCAATGGTCAAATGAATGCACCTTTTCATCTGCTTTTTGTCAACTTTGGCAACGGCTGCAAACTCATCACAGGTTTTAAAGCCACACAATCCGCAATCTTTTCCCGGTAATTCCAGTTTATTGTTTCTTTCTTTCGTCATTGTTAATCTCCCTTCAAAAAAATTTGAATAATTTTCAAATGAAAGCATAAGAGAAGGTAAAGAAAAAATTGAATTTTCTATTTTAATCTTGGGTTAAATAGTAAAACATTATTCTCCTCTATAAAATAAGTCATTTTCCATCGTTCGAAGCACGCCAAAATGTGCTTCCATCCCTATTTCTTTCTTTCCCACACAAATAGTGCAAGTCCCCACAGGAGGATTGCCTCTGAGAAACAAAGGAGGCATTGTTTCGTTACTTTCTTCAATCCTTTCAACAAGCCTGTCAATGTTGATGCCGTGCAACGCATCTGTTTCAATAATATTGACTTTGGCGGCGTCATTTATATTGTATCTGAAAACTTCACGCTCTGCTTGCGAAACAAGATCTATTTTTGTTACAACGGCGATGTCAGCCAAGGTTAGCATTGGGCCAATCTTTCTTGGAAGATTCATTCCACTTGTTGCTTCAAGAACTACTATTCCAAGAGAGTTCTCAATGTAAGGAGAGCATCTCAGACACAGCCCTGCTGTCTCAACTGCAAGAATTTCTGAACCCTTCTTTTCAGCCCATTTCATCGCGTCACCCATTACTATTACATTGCAATGATCAGGGCAGAGATCTCCAGAATAAACTTTTGAGGCTGGAATTTTCAACTCCTTTTTGAACTCTTCATCTTCGTTGGCAAACTGGACATCAATTTTAAAGTAGGCGACTTTTCTTCCTTTTTGCAATAGCTTTTTTAATGTTTGTTTCAAAACCGTTGTTTTTCCGCTCGTTGGTGGCCCTGCACAAATTATTACTTTCATTATATCCTCCTAATGCGTCAAATATCCGAGGGCGCGAAGTCTCTTTTCAAGTTCGACTTCTGTCAGAGTCTCTCCAGCGCGGATCTTTGCCCTAAAATCCAAAAGCAAATCATCAAACTTCCTTATCTCTTCTGCAACTTTTTGCTCACCCGCATCTGTTCTGATAATCCTCTGCATCGCTCCTTCCTTCATCACAATCCTAAAATCGGAAAAAAGAGCTATTCTTGGGTCATGAGTTACAAAAATGAATATCTTTTGATAGCATTTCAGCAAATCTATGGCGCGTGTTCTGTTTATGCCAGCATTCTCTATTTCGTCAAGAAGAAGGATTGGAGCGTTTCCTATTACTACCGCATCAGCAATTAGCAATGCTCTTGTCTGTCCTCCCGAAAGCTCGGTCATCGCACTATCCTCGTTTATAGGTTCCCCGGTCAATTGATTGGCGAATTCTAGTGTTTTTTCAATTGCGGAATGGATTATTTCTGCGTGCCGCACTGAGGCATGAGTTTCAAGAAATTTTCTCACAGGCAAATCCGACAAGAAATTCGTATGTTGTGTGATCAAAGCAACTGGATTATTTGAAGGCTCGCCTGTAAGCTCAATTGAAGGAGGATGGTTGTTTATTAGGATCTTTCTCCCTGAAGGAGTGTTTCCATTTGCAAATAGTTCTATATCATTAATAAGTTCAGTTTTTCCTGAACCTGTCGGTCCAACGATACTCATCACCTGCCCCATTTCCAAAACCACTTCTCTAACAGCTTCCCTTTTTCCATTCTTTCCTTTCCCGCCTAAGATTGAAATTTTCTCAATCTTCATTTTTTTCCTCCTTCCCTGTCAATCAGATGAGCACCAAAACTCTAAAGAGACTATAATAGCACTCTTATAAGAGTGTGTCAAGAGGTGTGTTTCGCTTTTTTCTAATGGTTCTGTGGTGGAGGGTGGATCAATATTGATTCTTGATATCGAGAAATGCCAGCTTCAAAAAACTCTTTTGCTCAGTTTAGTCACAATGGATACTGAAAAAACCATCCTGCATATTCTTATTAAAAGCCCATTTATTTATTATGGGCTCTGTCCTGTATTGCATTTTGATTACTTTTTCATTGAAAGTGTAATGTCTTTAGAAGCGCAACAGATCAATAATCTATTTTAATACTTCAATATTCAAATTAATTAGGGTTTAAAAAAATCGAAGAAATTAGAATGGCTCCAGAAGACAAAACGATCTGGTTTTGCAAGTGTTGAAGAAATTCGCAGCAAATTCTTTCTATTCAAGTGAAATAAATCCGCCATAGGATGTCAATTATTATGACACTTTACATTTTGGTTGATATTGATAAAATAAAGATTGAAGAATTCTATGAATGGAAACGAAAAATGAACGGGATGGGCTATTTGTTTTTTGGAATTAGTTTCGCTTTGGTCTTATTGCTTTTTGCGTCTTTGTTTGCAATCTTTCTTTTGTCAGAGAAGCGAAAAAGCAATTTGGTATTAATTTCATCGATAATGTTTTTTGCCGTATTAAATCTCTTTTCACATTTCATTGTTCAGGACAAAGAAAATATTTCCTATCAAAAAACTTTATTGATTTTATCGATTTCAATTATTAGTATCTTTATTGTTTTCCTCATTGTTGTCATTTTTGTTGGCGGGAGAAAGGATATTTTGTCGTCTTTTGGAAAAAGTATCTTTACCGCTGAAAGAATGCTGGAGGAAATTCCTGTTGCTGTAAGACTATTGAAGAAAGATGATATGAGTATTCTCTATGCAAACAGGAAAACTGAGGAGCTATTTGGATACAAGAAAGATGAACTAATTGGAATGCCGCTTCATTTTCTTTATTCATCAGAATGTGGTGACAAGATGGACTACATAGAGGGAATAAGAAAGGACCTGCTGGAAAAAGGAATTTGGCAGGGTGAAATACTTCACATAAAGAAAAATAATTCAACTTTTTGGGGAATGGCCTTTACCTGCACAGTTTTTCATCCGAAATACGGAGAATGTTTTATGACTTGGGAAGTCGACATTTCAGATTGGCGCTATTCCGAGAAGATGATATCAGTATTTGAAAAAATTCTTAACGATGTGGCTTCAGGCATTCTTTTGGCAAAAGAAGGAAATATAATTTATGCCAATCAAAGATTGTGCAATCTGTATGATTCTCAAAAAAGCGAGTTGATTGGAGCACCTTTTAGTCTGCTTTTTTCTGAGCAGTCAAGTAACTCTGAATATTTAATGGAGAAGCTTGAAAGACAGCTCAGTGAAAAGGGCGAGTTTCACGAAGAGTTTTTCCATAAAAAGAATGATGGGAGTGTGCTCTGGACCGAGGTTTCAGTCTCAAGAGTGGAAAATCCAAAGTTAGGGGATTGTCTTGTTGGCATTTTTACTGACATTACAAAAATAAAAGAAATGGAGAAAGCCGCAAAGAATGCGCAAGAACAGTATTCTATGATAGCCAACAACATCAGTGATGTAATTTGGTCTTTTGATATTGAAGAGAATAGATATAATTATTTGTCTGCTTCAGTAGAAAAATTGTTTGGCTATAAGCCGGAAGAAATGCTGAATATGTCCATATTTGATAATTTGGCAGAAGAGTATATTTCTTACGCAGATGAAAACCTGCGCCGCAGAAAGCAATCCTTTTTAATGGATAAAAGTTTTTCATCATTTCATTCCGATTTCGTTGATTTGAAGAGAAAAGACGGTAGAATATTTAACGCAGAAGTCAAAACGCGCTTTATTTCGGGCGAAGATGGAAAAATTTATCTGATTGGGTTGACCAGAGACATCACCAAAGAAAAAGAGATGATTGATAAACTAACAATTTTGAAGAGAGCCGTTGACAACGCTCTTGAGTCTATTTTTATAATGGACTGCAATTTGTTAGTAACTTATGTTAATTCAAAATTCTCTGAAATAACGGGCTATTCCAAAGAAGAAGCGATTGGAAGTTTTTCAAAAATCTTGAGAATAAAAGAGAACGACTTTGAATATGAGAATCTATGGAATGAAGTAAAAAAAACAGGTTCTTACAGCGGAATCATAAGATGCAAAAAGAAGGACGGAACATTATTTTTTGCTCAAACAAATGTATCAACCATAAGGGACGACAGAGGGGATGTAATTGGATATGTTGCCGTTCAGAATGATATAACAAAGCAGAAAGAGCTGGAAGAAATGGTAAAGAACAAAGAAAAAATGGCAATCATTGGCCAATTTGCGGGAGCAATAGCACATGAAATCAAGAATCCACTCTTTTCAATAACTGGGGGACTCCAAATTTTGCAGTTGTCTGAAAACTTGACTCGGGAAGAAAAAGAGGATTTAGAAGTTTTATATAAGGAGTGCATGAGAATAGACCGTCTTATTAAACAGTTGAAGATTCATTCAACTCCACAGAGTAGCGTATTTGAGAACATAGATATCAGTTCGCTTTTGGTAGAGATGAAGAGTTTGATGAAAAGTAGCCTTGTGGAAAAAAACATTGAGCTTATTATAAGGTGCGATAGGCATCTTCCTTTTTTGAAAGCCAGTAGAGACGGGATGGAGCAGTTATTGCTGAACTTGGTTATCAATGCCGTTGAATCTTTAGAAAAAGATGGAATCATTGAAATAGATTGCTGGTTGGAGGATAAATTTTTGCACTTGACAGTTGAGGACAACGGGAAAGGGATTAAACCAGAGCATATTCCTCATTTATTTGACCCCCTCTTTTCAACAAAGAGCGGTAATAGCGGACTGGGTTTATTTGTTTGTAAAAGGATAGTGGTAGAGCATAAAGGTGAAATATTTGTTTCGTCATCAAAAGCTGGCAAGGGGGCTTGCTTTGAGATAATACTTCCACTGAATGGTGAGAATTATGCTTAAA
>JAAZNT010000297.1 GCA_012798145.1 Thermoanaerobaculaceae bacterium
GAAGCCATTTAGAGAAACATAAGAAAAAAGATTCTGCAAAATGAAATTTTGTAAGAAGATTTTTGATTATGTTTCAGGTCGCCGAAGGCAAACTGCCTGCCGATTGTCTGGTTTATTATCTTCCATTTTCTCTAATGAAAGTCGTTAGGAACATCTATTCTATTGACAAATCTGGGCTTATTAGAAAAAGAAGGAGGACGCAAATTGATTTGCGTCCGTGGGGACTTGAAGACCGCAGCGATGCGCGAGTTAGGAAAGCAAAGGCGAGCGCCGCGAGGGGCTTACCAGCTCACCACAGAGGGTTCGCTAAAGGCAGCCAAGCCAATCAATTGGCTTGGCTCGTCAGGCAATTTACTTGTAGGTTCAACACCGCCTTGAATTCTGCACTTATCTTTGAATTTTTAGATAAGATTTTTTGCTGTCCCTATAACAAAACAAACTCAAGCCAGTAAATGTTTTATAAAGATTACAATTTTCATTCTCAATATGAATGTGGGTCTTTAAGGACATCTTCAATTGTTACTTTTCCTTTTAAGACTTTGTAAACCCAAATTTGATAACCAATTACTATTGGAACAAAGATAAAAGCTACTATTGTCATAATTTTAAGCGTATATTGAGAAGATGAAGAGTTATAAATAGTGAGTGAATATTGCGGGTCTATGGACGAGGGAATGAGGTTAGGAAAAAGACCTATTATTCCCGTTGCAACTGTAAGAAGAACAGTCAAACTTGAGGAAAGAAAAGCCAAGCCGATTCGGTTTTTTAAATTGAAAATTTGAATCGATAAGAGGGAGACGACAAGAAGGAACAGGACAAGAAACAGGGCTTTAAAGTTTAAGAAATTGTTGAGGAGCTTAGTCGCAAATGGGGTGTAGATAAGAAATAAAACTGCGAAAAGGAGAAGGAAATAGTACCCTTTGAGGGCAAAATTGCGAGCTCTTTTTTGAACTTCCTTGTCTGTTTTCAATTCAAGATACAAGGCGCCGTGGACGATAAAGAGGGAAACAAAAAGAAGCCCAGTAAGAATAGCGTAGGGATTTAAAAGAGAAAGAAGTGTCCCGGAATAGCCATTTGCGTCAATTTTTAATCCTTGAAATATATTCCCAAATGCTACTCCAAACAAAAGGGCGGGAATAAAACTACCTAAAAAGATAGAGATATCCCACAATTTTTTCCAATGGGGATTTTCTTCTTTTCCTCTGAATTCAAAAGCCACTCCTCTGAAAATAAGAGCGAAAAGAATTATCAAAAGAGCGGAATAAAGGAATGAAAACATATAAGCGTAAGTTGTGGGAAAAGCTGCAAATGTTGCTCCGCCCGCTGTGATGAGCCAAACTTCATTGCCGTCCCAGACTGGTCCTATTGTGTTAATAATCTGTCTCTTTTCTTCGTCTGTTTTTCCAATAAAATTCATCAGCATCCCGACGCCGAAATCAAATCCGTCAAGCATAAAATATACAGCCCATAAAACGCCCCACAGAACAAACCAAATAACTTGATATGTCATCTCATCATCCTACAAAATTTACAGAATTTGAGGGCGCAGGACCCTTTTTGCCGAATTTGAAAAGAAGGTAAATATCAACAATTCCAAGCAATCCGTAAAAAAGAGTAAAGAGTATCAGCGAAGTCCAAACCTGTCCCAAAGAAACGCTTTTCGAAACGCCGTCTGAAGTTCTCATCAATCCGTAAACTATCCATGGCTGTCTTCCAACTTCTGCGACAATCCAGCCGAGTTGAGCTGCAATGTAGGGCAATGGAATTGAATATAGCATAATCTTGAGGAAAAGGGGATTTTTCTCAAGATTGTTTTTCCTCACAAGGTAAACAGCGGCGATTGATTGCAAGATGAAAAGAAATCCAAGCCCAACCATCAAACGGAAACTTAAAAATGTGGGAAGAACAGGAGGCCTGTCCTCCTTTGGAAAATCCTTCAGACCCTTAACTTCTGCGTCAGGATTGTGTGTGGCAAGGATGCTCACCATTTTTGGGATTTTAACTGCTTCAACCGAATTTTTTTCCTTTTCTGAAGAAGGAATTTGGACAAGATTGAAAGGTGCCCCTTTTTGGGTTTCCCAAATTGATTCCATAGCGGCGAATTTTACGGGCTGGTATTTAGCAACTTCTCTTCCGTTTGAATCGCCAACTATGACTACAATCAAAGAAGCTATGAGCCCAAAAACAGCGCCGAATTTAAATGATGTTTTAAAGAAGTCAAGTTCATTCTTCCTTAAGATGTGATACGCCGAAACACCCATTATGAAGAATGCAGCGACAACCCACCCTGATGTATTTGTGTGAAGGAATTTCAGCCATCCGTATGGATTGAAAACTAGGGCGGAAAAATCAACCATTTCAGCCCTGCCATTTCTTAAAACATATCCCACAGGTTTTTGCATCCAGGCGTTTGCAAGAAGAATCCATAAAGCAGAGAGATTCGTTCCAAAAGCGACGAGCCACATAAAAAGGGCGTGGGTTGCTTTTGAGACTTTTTTCCAACTGAAAATCCACAACCCTAGGAATGTTGATTCAAGAAAAAAGGCGACAGTGGCTTCTATCGCAAGGGGAGCGCCAAATATGTCCCCAACATATTTTGAATATTCTGCCCAATTCATTCCGAACTGAAATTCCATCGTAATTCCTGTGACGACGCCTAAAGCAAAATTGATTAAAAAAAGCTTTCCCCAAAACTTTGTCATACGGAGATACTTCTCGTCTTCTTTTGCGGCGTAGAGTGTTTCCATAGAGGCGACAAGAATTGAGAGTCCCAGAGTGAGCGGGACAAAGATGAAGTGAAACATACTTGTCAAAGCGAACTGAAGTCTGGAAAGGGCGACAATATCCATTTACACCTCCACTCTATAATTATAAAAAAACATATCTAATAAGACAAATTTTAAAAAATTATATTCCTTATTTCTAAAAACTTGTCCTATTTGATAAAATTTAGTTTAAGGAGGAAATTTTGTGCGGAATTTGCGGCGAGTTTAATTACGAGGGAACGAAGGCAGAGACCACGGAGAGAATAAAGAAAATGGTCTCTCTATTGGCTCACCGAGGTCCTGATGATGAGGGCTTCTTCATCGACGACAAAGTGGCCCTCGGGCACAGACGCCTTTCAATAATTGACCTCTCCAAAGAAGCTTCACAGCCGATGTTTTCTCCATCAAACCGCAGTGTTCTTGTCTATAACGGTGAAATTTACAATTTTTATGAAATAAGGGAAGAACTTGAAAAAAGGGGAGAAGTTTTCAAAACACATTCAGACAGTGAAGTTCTTCTTAGAGCTTACGAGGTATGGGGGCTTGATTTTGTCCAAAAACTGAATGGAATGTGGGCGTTGGCGATTTATGACAAGCAGAAAAGGCAGATGATTCTTTCAAGGGACAGAATTGGCGAAAAACCTCTATATTTTGCCCATACGAAAAAAGGAGTCATTTTTTCCTCAGAAATCCATCCGCTTTTTGAAAGCAAAAGCGCAAAGAAAGAGATTGACAGAAAAGCTCTTGCTGAATGTGTCGCCTGCAGGTATGTTCTCGCGCCGAAAACGCTTATGAAATGGGTTAAGAAAATTCCTCCGGGCCATTTTCTTGTTATTTCTGACAAGGAAACGAAACTTTTTCCCTATTACAAGATACCGCTTTCTCTTGAAATAAAGGAAATAAAAGAAGAGGAAAGCGTTTCAAGATTTGCCGAAATTTTTGAAAAAAGCGTTGAGAAAAGACTAATATCGGATGTTCCTTTGGGGGTTCTTCTTTCAGGAGGGCTTGATTCAACTGCAATAGTTGCCGCCGCAAAATCTGTCGGTGTGGAAAAACTTTCAACTTTCACCGTGGGGTTTGAGGAAGGGGGAAGTTTTGACGAAAGAGAGCAGGCGCTTCTTGTTTCCAAAGTTTACAACACTGAGCATACAGATTTTTTAATTTCAGCAGAAAAGTTTGTTGAAGGACTTGAAGGAGTCCTTCATCATCAGGACGACCCTGTTGCTGACCTTGCACTTCTTCCACTTTACTATCTTTGCAAAGAAGCGAAAAGCAAAGTAAAAGTGCTTCTGTCAGGACAGGGGGCGGATGAAGTTTTGGGAGGATATCATCTGGAAAGGGTTTTGAGGCAGATCAAGGCGATTTCTTTTATGAGGAAAATTCCCGGGGCTGGAGTGGTCGCCAAGATGTATTCACGATTTGATAAAAAGAGGGAGTATCTTCTTAAATGGGATGAGTTGAAAAAAGCAGATTTAGGTCAAATACCCGCGAAAATAAGATATGATCTAACCACTCCTCTTTCTTCTGAAGTGATGAATAAACTATTTAAAGAAAAAGTGGAACCGCCATTTGACCGAACTCTTGACGCTTTTTACAGTGAAGTTCCGAAAGAGAGAGGGGCAATTGACGCAATTCTTGGAACTTTAATGAAAGGATGGCTACCAGACAACCTTCTGAACCACAGCGACAGAATGTCTATGGCAAATTCTATTGAGATAAGATGCCCTTTCCTTGACCCCGAGCTTATAGATTACCTCTTTACAATTCCTGAAAATTACAAAGTCACTTCAAATGAAACAAAAAGACTTTTAAGAAAATGGGCATTAATCAAAGGCGTTCCCAAAGAGATAATCCTGAGAAGAAAAAAAGGATTTCCAGTTCCTTGGGAAAGATGGTTGAGAGGAGAACTTCATTACAAAGTCAAAGAGAGAGTTCTGTCAACAAATTGGTTTAAAGATTATTTCAACATAAATGAAATAGAAAATATTTTCATTGAACAGTTGAAAGGCAGAGAGAACGGCATTTTGATTTGGAATTTGTTGATCTTGTCCCATTGGGGACAAATAATGGGAGTTTAGTATTATGGAAGAAAGACTGAAATTTGGGATTTTTATTGTGGCTTACAATGCAATAACAACTTTGACAAAAGTTCTTGACAGAATACCTCAGGATGTTTGGGAAAGGGTTGAAGAGGTTTTTGTCTTTGACGACTGCTCGCAGGATGAAACTACGCTTCTTGCCAAAGGTTACAAGCATTTCAAAAACAGGGATAAACTTAACATATACAGGAATGAGGCGAATCTTGGATACGGTGGAAATCAAAAAAAGGGTTACAAATACGCTATTGAGAAGGGATACGATTATGTGATTCTGCTTCACGGCGACGGGCAGTATGCGCCGGAGTCACTATCAGATTTTATTAAAACAGCGGAAAAAGAGAAACCTGCGATGGTTTGCGGTTCAAGGATGCTCAACAAGAGAAGCGCATTAAAAGGAGGAATGCCTTACTATAAATTTTTGGGGAACATTATCCTTACAACTTACCAGAATATTATGCTTAATACAAAAATATCTGAATTTCACTCAGGATACAGAATGTATAGAACAGAAGTATTGAAGAAATTGAATCTTGACAAATACACCGACGATTTTCATTTTGACACTGAAATAATGGTTGAACTTATACACAGAAGCGAAAAAATTGTTGAAATTCCTATTCCGACATATTATGGGGGCGAAATTTGTTATGTCAACGGTTTAAAATATGCTTTTAATGTTTTCTTATCTGTTTTAAGATATAAATTGTGGTCTTTAGGTTTTGTATCCTGTGATTGGGTTGACCCTCGTTCTAAAACAAAATATGCACCCAAAAAAAGTCCTTTAAGCAGCCATAAAAGAGTTGAAATGTTTGTTCCTCAAAATTCTGAAATCCTTGACCTTGGAGCGGAAGGCAACTATGTTGATGAACTGAAAAGAAAGAATTGCTCAATAACAGGAATCACATTAAGCGAAATTCCTGAAGAGGCAAAAAGAAAATATGATGAATTCTTTTTGGAAGACCTTGAAAAGAATGATTGGAGAAAAAGAATCGAAGGGAAAAAATATGATGTAATTATTCTTGCCGACATAATTGAGCATCTTAGAGAGCCAAGACCGCTACTCTCTTTTCTTAAAGATTTTTTGAAACAAGATGGCATTGTGATAGCTTCAACTCCAAATATAGCCCATTTTTATGTCAGACTGGCTCTCCTTTTTGGATTCTTTCCTTATGGAAGCAGAGGAATTCTTGATGAAACACACCTTCATTTCTACACTTTAAGAAGTTTCAAAAAATTGTTTGAAAGAGAGGGATACAAACTTATAAAAAAGAGATACACCCCCATTCCATTTGAACTTTTCGCAGGAAAGAATAAGATTTCAAGAGCAGTTGCTTTATTTATAGAATATTTCTATTATCTATTTGTCAAAATAGTTCCTTCGCTGTTTGCCTATCAGATGGTATATCTTTTCAAGAGAAATAATTAGGATGGGAAAAGGGAGAGAAATTAAGGCAATATTTTTTTATCTTTTTCTTGTTTTGGCAAGTTTCCTTCCTTTCATTCCCCTTTTAAATGCAGAATTTGTACACTGGGATGACGACGTTTACATTGTGGAAAATGCAAGAGTGCAGAAAGGAATTACATTAGATAATATTAAATGGGCATTTACCACAATCTATTTTGGTTTTTATTATCCGATGACTTGGCTTTCTCATATACTTGACTGTGAGCTTTTTGGCTTAAACTCAAAGATGCACCATTTGACAAATATTATCTGGCACATTTTAAATACCTTTCTTGTTTTTGTTTTTTTCGAAAATTCAACAAAAGAGAAAATAAAGAGTTTTCTTTTAGCAACAATTTTTGCGGTCCATCCTTTAAATGTTGAATCTGTTGCTTGGATTTCAGAAAGGAAAAATCTGATTTCGGGATTCTTTTTCCTGCTCGGGTTAAACCTATATCTTATCTATACTAAAAACCAAAATTGGAGGAATTATGCTTTTGTTTACACTGCATACCTTCTTGGTATGCTTAGCAAGCCGATTCTTGCAACATTTCCTTTTGCTCTTATTTTAGCAGATTTCTGGCCTCTTCAAAGAGTTCGGTTTGAAAAAGATTTCCTGTCTAAAAATAAGGGGTTGCTTTATGAAAAAATATGGTTTTTAATTCCGCTTCCCATTTTTACATATTTGACAATAATTGCTCAAAAGCAAGCTGATGCTCTTGCGACTCTTTCCTATATACCTTTAAAAGACAGATTGGCTGGCGCTTTGATTGCGTATGCTCAATATATCCAAAATTTTTTCCTGCCATTGAAACTCACCGCTTTATACCCCCATCTCAAAAACAATTATTCAGTTATTTCAGTAATTCTGAGCGCCTCTTTGCTTTTATTCCTTTTTCTTTTGTTTGTGAAATTAATCAAAAGAGAAAAGATATATCTCATCGGATTTCTTTGGTTTGTTATAAATCTAACGCCGGTTATTGGAATTATTCAAGTGGGGGATCAAGCAAGGGCTGATAGATATATGTACATCCCAATGATAGGTATTTTAATGGCAGTTATTTATGGTTTTGGCGAAACAAAAATTGTAAAGTATTACAAAAGGACCTTTTTTATTGTTTATATTTTGATTTTTGCGCTCTTTTCAATTAAAACATATTATCAATGCCAAACTTGGAAAAACACAGAAACACTTTTTAGCAATATGATTAAAATTTCTCCCAACGCAAGTCATGCATACCATAACATGGCGATAATTTGCAAAGAAAGGGGCAAAATAGATAAGGCGATAGAATATTACAATAAAGCGATTTCCATTGATCCCTGCAAAGCCAAATCGCTGAACAATCTTGGCACTTGCTATGCGGAAAAGGGGGATTATGAAAACGCGTTGAAATGTTTTAAGAAAGCAGTTGATTGCAATCCAGAATTATTCCAAGGTTACTACAATTTAGGGCTGCTTTGTGAAAAATTTAATAAACTTGATGATGCTATTTACTATTATAAAAAGGCGATAGAGCTAAAGCCGGATAAAGGGAACGCTTACAATAATATAGGAATATGTCTTGTCAAAAAGAACAACTTTGAGGAAGCAAAGAATTATTTTGAAAAAGCGTATAATTTAACACCTGACAACCCACAAATAGTTTTTAATTACGCTTTGGCTAACGATGAGACAGGAGATAAGAAAGCCGCCAAAAATCTTTATTCAAGAGCATTAGAGTTAGACAAAAACCATATCGCCTCAAGGAAGAAATTAATTGAGATTTTAATCAAAGAGTCAAATTTTGATGAGGCGCTTAAAGTTGTAAAAGAGGGCCTTTCTATTTATCCGAATGATAAAGAATTGAACTCTTTCAAGGAAATAGTTTTAAATGATGAAAAAAATAGAAAAACAGATTGACAAAAATTCTATTATTTTAGTTTCTATTGGGTTAGGGACAATTATATATCTATTGTATTTTCCTGTTTTCAGTTTTCCTTTTCATAATTGGGATGATGGTACTTACATTTATAAGAATAATATGATTTGCAGAGGGTTAAATTGGGAGACAGTAAAATGGGCTTTTACCACAAATTATTTCGGTTTTTATTATCCGCTCACTTGGCTTTCGCATGCGACAGATGTGTCAATTTTCGGTTTATCTCCCAAAGGACATTATTTACATAATATTGTTTTGCACTTTCTTAACGCACTACTTCTTTATATTTTCCTTCTTTTTGTTCAAAAAGACATTTGCAGGGCACTAATGGTTGCAGTAATTTTTGCCGTTCATCCTATGAATGTTGAAAGTGTAGCTTGGCTTGCAGAGAGAAAAAATCTTCTTGCCACGTTTTTTATGCTTCTTACTTTACTTTTCTATTATTTGTATCAAAGAAAAGAAACCCAGAATAAATCTTCAAAAATTATTTATTACTTTTTATCTTTATCCTTCTATTTTGCTGGATTAATATCAAAGTCTTCTATCGTAATGTTACCTTTGTTGCTGATTCTTTTTGATATTTGGCCATTTAAAAGGATAAATACTTCTCAAAAATTAAATATCAAAGCCTTTTTAAATATTTTGAAAGACAAAATAATTTTTTTCATCCTTTCTCTATTTTCGGGTGTTGTTACCATCTTTGCTCAAAAAGAATTAAAGGCAATTGTTTCCTTTGATGTTATTCCTTTTTCTCAAAGAGTTGGTGAAGCAGTTTTAAGTTTATGGTTCTATATTCTTAAATATTTCTTCCCTTTTAATTTGGCTGTTTTTTATGAACACCATAGGGGAAAATATCCTTTTTGGAAACCATTTGCCATAGCAACAGTCATTATTGTTATTCTTTTTATCTTTTTTCGGGCTTTTAAGAAGCGAAGCCAGCTTCTTATCGGTTTCATTTTTTTCCTGATCTCGCTTCTGCCTGTTTTGGGTTTCATTCAAGTCGGACTGCAGGGTAAAGCGGACCGTTATGTCTATTTACCATATTGGGGATTGTCCATCATTCTGATTTACGGGTTTCTGTCGGATAAAATTATAAAAAATAAATTATTATTTTTCTCACTTTTGGGAGCAATTGTTGTTTATTTTTTTACCATTTCGCATCAACAAATTAAAGTTTGGGAAAGTGATAAAACGCTTTTTGAAAATGTTGTTAAAGTTCAGCCAAAATCTTTTCTCGGATATTTAAAACTTGGCAATTACTATTATTTTAAAGAAAATTATGATAAAGCGCTGGAAAATTATTTGAAAGCTTCCCAATTTAATCATAATGAGCCATTAATCTACTGCAACATAGGTACTCTTTATTATTTTAAGAAAAATTATAATGAGGCTTTATCTTATTACGACCAATCTATAAATATTAATCCAAAGTATGCAGAGGCATATTATTGGAAAGGAGTCGTATTGATGGAGAAGAGAGAATATGAGAAATCTTTGTCATTTTTGATGAAGGCAAAAGAAATGGGCTACTATGAAAACAATATCTCAGAAAAAATACAAGAGGTGGAAAATATTATAAAAAAGGGAAATTACAAATATGTCAAATAAGTCGCTCTATAAAACCAAAAAAAGCTTTATAGCCAATTTATTGGCGCCTGCTGTTGTTGGAATAATAGTCGCGGGAGTCGTTTCCCTTATGGATTTTTTAATCAGAGACATATTCTTGTTTTATCTTTTCAATTTAAATAGTCTCTTGCTCTATTTTATTCTTCCGGCAGCGGGACTTATTTTGTCAAGCGTTATTACACAATATATTAACCCAACAAAAGAGAACAGACTTACTGAAGATTACATAATGGCGTATCATTATCACAACAAGCCTCTTGTTCTCTCAACTTTACCATGGAAAATGGCAGCTACATTAGTGACAATCGTTGGAGGAGGTTGTGTAGGATTAGAAGGGCCATCAATATATCTTGGTGCAAACATTGGAGAGACTATTCAAAAAAGGTCGCCAAAAAATTTTCACGGGATTGACCCTCGTTCTCTTATGATTGCAGGAGCGTCAGCAGGATTTGCTGCCCTTTTTAAGGCGCCGCTTACAGCGGTGATATTTGTTCTTGAGGTTCCATTCAAAAGCAAAATGAGTTCAAGAGCCCTACTTCCTTCTTTGATATCTTCTTCCTTTTCATATTTAACTGCCGCATTTTTGACGGGACATGAGCCTCTTTTCAGCATTAAAGCAAGTGTCAATTTTGAACTTATCACTCTCCTTTTTGCTCCTGTTATAGGAATTGTTTGCGGCCTGTCTTCAAGGCTTTTTGTCGCTGTTTTAAATCTTTTGTCTAATTTAGGAAAGGGGTTGTTTTCAAAATATTTCATAATATATGCACTTTTGTGTGGCATCGCAATAGGATTGTTGGGCGTAGCCACAACATTGGTTTTTGAAAAACCTCTAAACTACGGTCCGGGTTACAATGCAATAAGATATCTTATTGAAAATAAAATTTCCTTTTTTATGATAGCAACCATTTTTGTGGCAAGATTATTTTCTGCTCCATTGACTTTTTCAGGGGGAGGAACAGGAGGAATCTTTTTCCCTCTTGCTGTTATGGGAGTTGTAATCGGAGCGTTTTTCAATGTTTTTGCCGCATCGCCAGATGTTTCCTTTTATCCGCTGATAGGGCTATCATCTTTTGTGGCTGCAGGTTACAGAACTCCTTTAGCGGCGGTTACTTTTGCCGCTGAAACGACAGGAAATCCCTATGTTCTGATTCCTGCTATGATCGCTTCTGCTTTTGCTTTTGTTACTGCCGGAAAAAAAGGAGTTTCTGAGGAACAGAAAGATTAGGAAGATTTTATTAGTTTGCTTCTAACCCTTTTTGCAAAACTTCTCAAAATTCCTGCGGAACGAAGAGTCAAACTGTCCTTTATAAAAATATTCCTAAATTCATTTGCGATATCTGAATCTTTCTCTCTCAAGAATTCGCTTTTTACTCCAATGTCAAGAAAATCATCGGTAAGTTCTTCAAGAAGTTTTATCGTGGGTTTTTCTTCATCAGAAGAAATTTTTGTGTTATTGACTTTTCTGTAAATAGAGTAAGCAACTATTGCGAGTGAGTGAGAAAGGTTTAAATCCACAAATGTTTCAACTGTAGGAATCTTGATTATGTAGGAACAAAAAGAAATCTCTCTTTTGCTCATTCCATCTGATTCAGTGCCAAAAACAATAGCCGTTTCACTGTTTTCTCTGGCGATTATCTCCGCCGCTTCTTCTGGATAAACTATTCTTGAATATTGGGGAGGATTGGGGTCTGTTCCAAAAATCAAAGAGCACTCAGAAACCGCTTCTTCAAAGGAGTTGAATAATCTTGCCTTTTCAAGTATGTCAAAACTTTTATAAGCCATTCTTTTTGTTTCTTTTTCAAAATATGTTTCGCCTTCTTCTTCATCTCTCTTTTTGTGGAAATGTGGGTCAACAAGGTATAAATTCTGAAAGCCAAAATTTTTCAATACTCTTGCCGAAGAGCCGATGTTTCCCGGAGAACGAGTTGAAACAAGGACAAACTTTATTTTATTTTTCTTTTCTCCCATTTTTTATATACTTTGAAACTGCTTGGTTGTGGAAATTAAGCGTTTCTGAAAAATAGTGGCTACCGTCGCCTTTTGAAACAAAGTAGAGATAATGATGCTTTTCAGGATTTAAAACTGCAAGTATTGTTTCTTTTGAAGGAGAGCAGATCGGCTCTGGAGGAAGCCCGAGATTTGTGTATGTGTTAAATGGGTCTTCAAACTTCAGATCTTCTTTCGTCAAATATCCTCTGTACAATCCTCTCTTGTTGAGAGCGTAAACAGTTGTAGGGTCGGACTGAAGTGCCATTCCTATTTTGAGTCGGTTCAGGAAAACTCCTGCGATTCTTGATTTTTCTGAAGAATCCGCTGTCTCCTTTTCTACTATAGAAGCAAGAATGATTGTCTTTCTTAAGTCGGCGCCTGTATGCTCTTTTTCAACTTTATTCCAAAAAGACAAAAAGCTTTGAACAACTATTTTGACAATTTCTTTTTCTGATGTGAAAGGAGCGACAAAATAAGTGTCGGGAAGGAGATATCCTTCCAAAGATTTTGCTTGTGGATCTATTTCTTTTATTAAAGAGGGATCTTTCATTGCGGACAAAAAACCCTCAAAAGAGCCGGTTGCATTTGCCAATTCTTTTGAATACTCTTCTATGGTCAAACCTTCCCGAAGTGTCAATTTTAAAAGCGCGACTTCCCCTTTTTCCAGTTTTGAAAGAACCTCTTTTGGCGAAAGCGGCTTGTCAAAAAGATAGACACCCGCTTTCAATGATTTCTTTTTAAATGATAGGGCATACGCTATTTTGATCGGGTAGGACTTTTCAACAATTTTTTCAACAAAAAGTCTTTCAAGTATCCTGCCACTGCTTTCGCCTTTCTGAATTGTGAAATACTTTTCTCCTTCAAATCCTTTATATTTAGTGTGAAAATCTCTTGAAATACTTAAAAAAAGCATAGAAATGACGAAAACTGATGAAATAAAAACTGGTAATAGCCAACTAAACTTTTTCATTGGTATTTTCTATTTTTTTACGGCAATAACGCTCTCTTTTTGCCTTTCTTTTTGCAATTTTTGCAAGGATTATTTTCCTCTTGTCAAGATAACTTTGAAGAAGAGATGCGGCAACTATTTGGTCAACTCTTCCATTTTCTTTTTCCACCTTTTCTCCAAGTTCCCTTAAAATCTGTTTTGCCTCCCAACTGGATAGAGTTTCATCAACAAACACGATGCGCGGCTTTTTATTTCTTTTTAGATA
>JAAZNT010000298.1 GCA_012798145.1 Thermoanaerobaculaceae bacterium
CAATGTAACACAATTAGAGACAGGGCTTGGAGGGCAGGAACCGGTTCCTTTTGCTTGAATTGTGTAATAATAAGTCACTCCGTTTACAAGCGGAGTGTCAGTGAATGATGTGGAGGTTGTATTTCCAACTTTTGTAAAACCTGCATTGCAGCTGGTTTCGTTTCTAAATATGTCGTAAGAAGACGCTCCGCTAATCGCTGACCATGTCAAAGTGACAGAACCATTTCCAGCAGAGCCGTTTAAGTTTGGTTTTGAAAGAGAAGCGCACCCGCAATTGTTGTCAGTGTTGTTTGCTGAGGAGTTGCCAATTTGATGTCTGCTTAAAGCGTTCCAGATTGCGCTTGCGTGGGGGGTTCCATTTGAAGGATCTCCATCGCAATCGTCTATAAGTCTGTATTGGTTAAAAAGGTTGCCGGTGCCGGTTGAAGCGTTTGTTGTGCAAACATACGCTGCTAAACGGTTTGGGGCGCTTGCGTACCACAATTTATCAAATAACTGCCAAGCAGAACTGACATCCATTCCCCAAGTAACGAGGTCTCTGTTCACCAAATCCCAGTTTGATTCTGTCCCCACATAAGATTCACAGTGACATTCCCTTCCACAAGGTCCTGTGCAGGTACTTGTTGGACATGCTTTTGCGAAAGTTAGCGTTGCTGGTGTGGTTGATTGAACATGTTTTGCATAGTCCACATCTCTAACCCCTGAACAATCTGTACAGCAATTGCCGTATCCGCCGCAATTTTTGCCTACTCCTCCGGACGAAGGAGATGTGTTACAGTTGTAGTTAGAATTGTATGCAAGCCAGAACCCACCACCCATACAAGATGATCGCGTTTGTAGCATAGCAGTTGTGTCGCCGTAAACCTCTCCTGTGCCTCCGTCTGGGCTGAACCCATTTCCGTCGTTATAATCAAATCCGTGCCCAAACTCGTGAAGAGAAACTCCCGGAAGTTCGCCTGTATTTCCACAGAGTGAACTGCTTCTAAAAAATCTTGAGAAACCAGTTGCTCCTCCTGTCCAGTATGCGTTACAGGAACTATTGTAGTTTACTTCTGTGTTCTGGCAGGCTTGAAGCCATGTATTTCCGGGAATATAAGTGTATGCCTTTATCTTGAGCATAGTCTGATTCCAATATTGAGTCCTTGCTGAATGGGTATTGCCAGCACCACCCACCCCCGGGGTTGTGCAGTCGGTTCCTGAGCTTGTTCCAAAATTAATTAATCCATTTGAATCTGCTGCAAGACTTATGCTGCCGCAGTAATCAGTTGAAACTTTGACTGCGCCGACATTTCCCGAGCTTCCAGTTCTTCCTGTTAAAGTTGATGTCCCGGCGGTTCCGGAAAAATCCCCGTTGATATCTGCAAACGATGTGGTGCCGTTGTAGTTGGCGTAGGGAAAAGGCGCTATGACTTCTGTTTGTGTTGGATTTTTGTCTGTTTTATATACCCCGCCTTGTATATGGCCATATTTTGCAGTGTCTCCAAAGAAAAGAAGTTCTCCCGTATGAGCGTCAACCCTTGCTTCCCAGTCTCCTATTACCCCATTTTTCCTGAAAATCATCACATAAACGAGGCGGTATTCCATACCTGTCCCCATTTCGTAGTAGGAGCCGTTTAAGGCGGAAGAGGATAAAACTGGCTGAATAATAAGCATCCCCGGTTCAAGGATTTCGTCCTCAAATCCAATTTGATCGTTAATATAACTTAAAACGACCTGCCAAGCTGTATTCAAAGAAATTGTGGGGGTTGTGTCAAGCTTTTTTATTGTATCGCAAATATATGTTGCTCCAAAAAGAGAAAGATTGCCGCTATTTAAGTGAAAATTTAGCCAAGCGTTTTCAACTGGCAAACCGTTGTAAGTCCATCTATAATTTACATTGTACAAATAATCAAGCATAGGACCAGATGCCTCTTTTGCGAGTTCAAGTTCGTCTGGATTTATATTAAAGAGGTTAGGGTATTTTTTTAAGAAATCTTTGGCTATTTGATCAACTTTTTCAATAGGGATTGCGTTTTCCATCGCTTGCTTTGCTGATACTCCAATATCTTCTGGCTGAATTTTATTTCTTATTCCTGTCCCCGGTATCCAAGGAATTCCGCCTTCTATCAGCGATGGCTTTCCGGTAAGTTTATCAATCATAACAAGCATCTGGTCGCTTCCGGAATCTGCCTTAAGTTTCTCGATGTCACTCAACATCGCTACCGACAATTCCGCTCCAAGCGTTCTATAGTCTTTCCCCTGCATAGTTAGGTTGAGTTCTTCTTTTGAAAAGGAATAAAAATCAAGCGGATGTTGAGGTTCCTTGATCTTTTGCGCCAAAGTTGGCAAATAAAAAACTGTTAGAAAGATCAGCATTACTTTTAAGGTAAACCAATTCCGAGCCCAAAAACCCTTTGTTTTTCCGAACATAAGCGCCTCCTACTTTTAAAATTCTATATGTAAGCCGTTCCCAGCAAAGTATAATTTTAAACGAGGAATTTAGGTTTGTCAAGATCCTTGTAGCGAGAACTTTGTTCTCGCTACCAGGGTTTCATTGTGGGATTTTCTATATTTTCAAGTTCGTCTTGAAGAATTTCGGGAGGCGGGGGAGGAAGTTCCTCCATCATTGGCGGAGGTGGAGGCGGCTCTTGATTGTCTTCTGGCGGTGGCGGTTCGGGGGGTTTTTGCTTCAAAATCCATTCATATAAAAGTTTCGCTTCTTCGTAATCCTGCTTTAAAGTTATGGCGTCTCTCAATACAGAAAGGGCTTCATCTCTTCTTCCGCTTTTGAAAAGCGAATGTCCCAGATTGTAAAGCATTCTCGGTTTCAGTTCTAAAGGAATATTATTCAGTCCTTCGTAAAAAAACTGCACAGAGGATGAAAAATCGCCCATTTTGTAAAGCGTCGTGGCGAGGTTGAAACAAAGAATCGCTTTTATCTTTTCATCTTTTGCTTTGGCTACAAGATCTTTGTAAATCTTTGCTGCTTCTTCAAAGTTGCCCTTTTCATAAGAAACTCTCGCCCTCTCGGATGCTTTGTGCAAACTTTCAGAAAAGACGGGCAATATAAAAATAACAAAAAATATTGAAAGAAAAAGTTTCTTAAACATTTTCTTTCCTCTTAAACGGCAGAAGAATAGCCGCTAAAAAAGCAAAAAGGGCTACTATACCAAATATTGCAAATTTTTCCTCTCTTTTTTCACGCTCTTTTGTTGCGTATTCTCTTTTCTTTATTCTTGCAAGTTCCTCAAGAAGCGGGTTTATATTCTGGTTTTCTTTTGAAATTTCAAAATACCTTCCATCGGTTGCAGAGGCGATGTGCTGAAGTTTTCTGTTGTCAAGAGAAGAAACCGCCTGATTGCCCGTTTCAGGGTCAATAACTGCTTCTCCCTTTTGGTTCACAACAACTCCGCCTCTTTCTGTTCCAATTCCAAGACTGAAAATTTTAACTGAAAGAGTCTGCGCTGCCGAGGCGCTTTTGAAAGCGCTCTGCCCCATATCCTCTCCGTCTGAAACTACCAGAAGAACTTTTGCCCTTTCTTCTTCATAAGGAAAGAGTCTCAGCGCCTCTTCTATTCCTTTTCCTATGTCGGTTCCAAGAG
>JAAZNT010000299.1 GCA_012798145.1 Thermoanaerobaculaceae bacterium
CCTATTCTAAATCTTTTTAATAATCTGGTAAACTATTATGGGAGGTTTTGTTTTGTTTATTACTTTTGAAGGAGTGGAAGGAAGTGGAAAAACAACGCAGATAAATCTACTCTGCCATTATCTCTCAAAGAAGAACATTGAGTTTATTTCAACAAGAGAGCCGGGAGGGTCTCCAATCGGCGAAGCCCTTAGAAAAATTCTTCTTTCGGATGAAAGCAGGATTGATCCTAAGACAGAACTTCTTTTGTATCTTGCCGAAAGGGCTGAGCATATTGAGAAAGTTATCAAACCGAATCTTCAAAAAGGGAAGATTGTAATCTGCGACAGATTTTCCGACGCGACAAGGGCTTATCAAATATTCGGAAGACAACTTCAGAGAAATGTTGTTGAAAATTTGATTGAGTTTGCAACCGACGGGCTTGAGCCGGATCTGACTATTCTTCTCCGTCTGGATCCGGAAACGGCTTTGTCAAGGGCAAGGGCAAGGAATTCTCAGTCTCTTTTTTCCGAAGGACGATTTGAAGCGGAGGAGATTGAATTTCACAAAAGAGTTTATGAAGGATACGAAACGCTTGCAAGAGAGTCAAGAGGCAGGATTAAAGTTGTAAACGGCGTTGGAGATAAAGGAGAGGTTTTTCAATCGGTGCTTAAGGTGCTTGTGCTTTGCGGGGTTGTAAATGAAACCTAAGGCTAATGAAAAGCCAACTTTAAAACATACAATTGTATGGCTTACGGAACTTTTTGCTCTTTATTTTTTTAAAGCACTTTTTTATCCTTTTTCTCATAATAAAAAAATTAAAGTTGGGAAAAAGATAGGAAAGATTATTTTTAAAATTGACAAGAAGCACAGAAAAGTTTGCATTGAAAATCTAAAAAGGGCATTCCCCGATATTTCAGAAGAGGAGATAAACGATCTTGCGGAAAAATCGTTTGAAAACATTGGAAGATTATTCATTGAGATAATTTACTTAAAGGCGCTTTACAGTAAGATATTTGCGAAATCAAGAATAGAGGGATGGGAGAACCTTCAGGAACTTATAATGAAGGACAGAGGATACTTTCTTGTTTCGGGGCACTTCGGAAACTGGGAGTTTGTCGCTTATATGCAAAGCCAGCTTGGATATCCTCTTGAAATGGTTACAAGACCTTTGGACAACCCGTATCTTGAAAAATATTTCAGAAAAATAAGAGAAAGCGGAGGCAACAGAGTTATCTACAAAAGAAACGCGGTTTGGGAGATGACAAAGGCACTGAAAAAGAAAAAAGGGATAGCGTTTGTCTTTGACCAAAATTTTGGGGAAGAGGGCGCTTTTTTTGTTCCCTTTTTCAATAGACCCGCCGCTACCACTCCTGCTCTTGGAAAAATTTCGGCTCGTTTAAAGATTCCCATTCTCCCAGTTTTTGCAATTCCAGAGGAAGAAGGTTACAAAATTGTTTATGAAAAGCCAATCTATCCGGAAACTGCTTCAGATTTAGCCAAAGAAGCGCAAAGATTGACCGAAGAGGTGACAAAACTTCTTGAGGACAAAATTAAAGAAACTACCTATGCGTGGTTTTGGATGCACGAAAGATGGAGAACAAAGCCGGAAGATTTTAAGAAAGAGGCGCAAAATTGAAAGAGAAATTTGGCGTTTTTCTTGACAGAGACGGAACGGTTACAGAAGAAGTGGGATATCTTACAGATTCAAAGAGGCTGAAACTTATTCCCGGATCTGCGGAAGCGATTGCTCTTTTGAACAAATACGGCGTTCCGGTCATTTTGGCTACGAATCAAGCCGGCGTTGCAAGAGGGTATTTTGACGAATCTTTAGTTATAGAGTGCAACGAAAAACTAAAAAAAATGCTTGAAACACTCGGCGCAAAACTTGACGCAATATATTACTGTCCACACCACCCCGAATCGGGAAGCCCTCCATACAGAAAGGATTGCGATTGCCGAAAGCCAAAACCGGGGATGCTTTTGAAGGGCGCGGAAAAGTTTGGCTTAAATTTGGCTAAGTCTTATGTCATCGGCGACAAAGCCACGGACCTTGAAGTTGCTGAGAATGTTTCTGCAAAACCAATCCTTGTAAAGACAGGTTACGGGCTTGGTGAGGTTTTGTTTGGAAAAAAAAGATGGAAAACAAAACCTTTAAAGATTTTTGAAAATCTTTACGAAGCGGCTGCTTTTATTGTTGATGAGGAGTTCTGATTGAAAAAAAGTTATAAAAAACTAATAAGAATAGTGGAATCTTTTGAGAACACAAAAATTCTTGTCGCAGGAGACCTTGTCCTCGACAGATTTTGGTTCGGAACTGTGCAAAGAATATCAAGAGAAGCGCCTGTTCCCATTGTGAAACTTGCCAAAAGCGCCATAGCGCCGGGTTGCGGGGCTAACTGCGCCTCAAATCTTGCCTCTCTCGGCGCAAAACCTGTAGTTTTTGGCGTTGTTGGAAAAGACTTAGAAGGAGAGAGTTTAATCAAATTACTAAAAGAAATTGGGGCAGAAACAAGATTTATAGTTCAGGAAAAAGGGTTCGCCACACCAACCAAAACAAGAATACTCGCTGGAAGTTTGCATGGTCCCAAACAACAACTTGTAAGAGTGGATTCAGGAGAAGAGCCTCAATTTAACAGCGCGCTTAAAAGAAAAATTGAAGAAAATCTCAAAAGCGCTGTTAAAAATGTTTTATCTTCGATAATATCAGATTACGGGTATGGACTTTTTGAAAACAAAAATATTTTGGAAATAATAAAAAATACAAAAATTGTCGGAGTTGATTCAAGATTCTCTCTTCTCAACTTTAAGGGAGCGACGACAGCGACTCCAAACGAAGAAGAATTTGAAAAGGCGCTGAAAAAACCGCTGGCAGACGATTTAAAAGAATTTGAGAAGGAAGGAGAAAGATTAAGGGCATTTCTTGAACTTGATGCCCTTCTTGTGACAAGGGGCAGCAAAGGAATGGCGCTTTTTGAAAAAGGAAAGCGGGCAGTTCATATAGGAATCGTCGGGAAAGACGAAGTTGTTGATGTAACAGGAGCGGGAGACACAGTTATTGCGACTTACATTC
This sequence comes from Thermoanaerobaculaceae bacterium, assembly GCA_012798145.1. Classification (GTDB taxonomy): domain Bacteria; phylum Acidobacteriota; class UBA4820; order UBA4820; family UBA4820; genus UBA4820. The sequence goes on from JAAZNT010000299.1 coordinate 3,051, forward strand.
TTTCTCTTTCAAAAGGAGCGGATTTTGTTGAGGCGGCAAATATCGCTAATGTCGCAGGAGGAATAGTGGTGCAAAAACCGGGCACTGCAACCGTTTCGCAAATTGAGCTTGTCAGTCAGCTTGAAAAGTGGGGCAGAAATCTTTTATGAGACAATTTAGGGAAATAGAAGAAAAAATAATAAAGAGGGAAGAGTTAAGCGCTAAACTTGGAAGAGGAAATCGCGGAGGTAAGAAACTTGTCCTTGCAAACGGCTGTTTTGACATCCTTCACATAGGGCACATAAGGTATCTTGAAGAAGCGAAAAGTTTTGGAGATTTGTTGCTTGTGGCGGTCAATTCTGACGCTTCGGTCAAAAAATTGAAAGGTGAAAGCAGGCCTGTTATTCCGGAAAACGAAAGAGCGGCAATAATAGCCGCAATAAGGTTTGTTGATTTTGTTGTTGTCTTTGAAGAAAGCGATGTTTGTTCTATAATAAGAGAGGCGCAGCCGGATATTCACTGCAAGGGCGGCGATTACAAAGAGGAAGATGTCCCCGAAAGGGAGGAAGTAATAAGGAACGGCGGAATTGTCAAGATAGCGGGAGGAAAAAAATTAAGGTCAAGTTCAGATTTAATAAAAAAAATCAGTCAATAGAAACAGCCCCGGTGGGACAATTTTCCACGCACATAAAACATTCTGTGCAGTCGTCGGGCTGTGCTACAACGACCTTTCCTTTATCAATTACAAAGACCCCCTCCGGACAAATGTCAAAACAAAGTTGGTTGTTTTCGCATAAAGTCGGGTTAATTTTTACATCAGCCATATCTCTCCTCCAAATACAAAATGTAAACCAAAAAGAAAGATTTGTAAAGTGGAAGTTTAGACTTTTTTATTTAAGAGGTGAAAACACTTGACTTTTTCATATCAAAGATATAAACTAAAAAATGGAATGGAATTTGAATTGAGAGGGGATAAAGCCATGAAGATCCGAAATTGGAAATGGTTGCCCGTTTTAGCATTGGTTTTGTTGACTATTTTTGCGTTTCAGATTTTTGCCCAAGAGACAGAAAGCAAGGAAGAGCAAGCAGCAAGCGGCTCTCAGCAGAGTGTTCCGCCGGATGTCTCAAAAAAGGCAAGGGAATACAAGGGTTCTCCAAGTCCTCCCAAAAATTTGGTTCAACAGGCAGACGGACACTGGACCCCTTACAATCCTCCCCAACCCAAAGAGGGTGATTACATCATTCAGCAGGGAGACACTCTTTCAGTCCTTGCCCAGCAAAAACTTGGCAATTGGTTGTTGTGGCCCACAATCTGGGATATGAACACTTACATTTTGGATGCTCATTGGATTTATCCCGGAGATCCACTTGCAATGCCAGCTGCCCCCAAGGTAATAGGCGAAGAACTTGAGGAAGAGGAAGAAGAAGGCGGTAAAGGCGTTGGAGAAAGATTTATAATTGAAGAAGAAGCGCCGCTTCCGCCTGTCAACGCCAAGGATGTTTATTGCTCTGGGTTTATTACAGACCGATTCAAAATGCCGTCGCTTAGGATTGCTTCCGCTCAGGCAAGAATGAGAGAATCATTGGGCGAAGGTGACATAGTCTATCTTAACGGAGGAAGCAAGGACGGAGTTGTAGCGGGGATGGAGTATTTCATTATTTCGCA
>JAAZNT010000300.1 GCA_012798145.1 Thermoanaerobaculaceae bacterium
AAATTGGTAAAGGTCTGTGAATTTTCCAACTCTTGCCCTCGCGTTTAAAATAGCTTTCACTGAAGCAGTTCCCACATTTTTGATTGCTGAAAGCCCGTATCTTATTGCATTTTTCTCAAGCGTGAAACTCTCTTCGCTTAAATTGACATCGGGCGGGAGAAGCTCTATCCCGTTTTCCCGGCAGGAATTCATAAGTTTGATTATGTCGTCAATCTTATCCATAAAATTTGACAAAGTAGCCGCCATAAACGCTTCGGGGAAATGGGCTTTTAGATAGCCTGTCCAGTAAGCTACAAGGGTGTATGCGGCAGAATGGGATTTGTTAAAACCATATCCTCCAAAATATTTAATCTGGTCTATTAAACTGTCCACGATTTTTCTGTCGTATTTTCTGTCGCTTGCGCCGTTTCTGAATTTTTCTTCAAGGACTTTCATTTTTTCGGCATTCTTTTTTGAAATTGCCTGCCTCAAAAGGTCTGCTTCTCCAAGGGAAAAACCAGCGATCTTGTTTGCAATCTGCATCACTTGTTCCTGATAAACGATTAGCCCGAGAGTCTCTTCAAGAATCGGCTTCAACTCCTCAAGAAGATATGTCACTTTTTCAGGATGGTGAGCCCTTTCAATATAGTCGTTGAGTATTCCTGCGCCAAGAGGTCCCGGCCTGTAAAGAGCGTTTAAGACTATAAGTTGTTCAATTTTTGTCGGCTTGAGTCTCCTCAGCGCATCTTTCATTCCCGGAGATTCAAATTGGAAAACTGCATCTGTGTTTCCTGCGGAGAAAAGTTCAAATGTCTTCTTATCTTCAAGGGGGATTTCTTCAAGAGTAGGGGCTTTACCTCCACTCTTTTTTATCAACTCAAATGTGTCGTGAATAATCGTTATGGTCCTCAAACCAAGAAAATCCATTTTTAGAAGACCAATGCTTTGTATATCATCTTTCTCAAACTGCGTTACATCTTCGCCTTTGCTTCCTCTGAAAAGAGGACAGAAGTTGTAAATCGGCTCTGGAGCAATAACAACTCCGGCGGCGTGCATTCCTGCATGCCTTGGAAGATACTCTATTTTTTTTACATAATCCAAAATTTTCTTTACTTCGTCATCTTTCTCATATATTTCCTTTAATGTTGTTTTTATTGCATGTTCAACCCCTATAACGCTTCCCTGTTCAACCGGTATAAGTTTTGCCACCTTGTCAACCTTTTTGAGTTCCATCCCCAAAACTCTTCCCACATCCCTGATGGCGCTCTTTGCTTTGAGTTCTCCGAAGGTGATAATCTGGCTGACATTGTCATTTCCATATTTTTGCTTCACATAATCAATTACTTTTTCCCTTCCTCGAACGCAAAAATCAATATCTATATCTGGCATTGAAACTCTTTCCGGGTTTAAAAACCTTTCAAAAAGAAGATTATACTTGATAGGGTCGATGTCTGTAATGTCAAGGCAGTAGGAAACAAGAGAGCCGGCGGCGCTTCCCCTTCCCGGTCCTACAGGAATTTTGTTTTCCTTGGCGAATTTTATGAAATCGGACACGATTAGAAAGTAACTTACAAAATCCATTCTCACTATAAGTTCACTTTCAAAATCAAGTCTCTCTTTGTAATGTTTTTTATCTTCTTCTTTAATTTTTGGAGAGTTAAGAATTTTCTTTTCAAATCCCTTTTTGACAATTTCGTAAAAATAATCAATCGTGGAATATCCTTGAGGGACTTCAAACTTAGGAAAATGGCGAGTTTCAAAATCAAATTCAAACCTGCATCTTTTCGCTATTTCAACTGTGTTAAGAAGCCCTTCTTCAAAATTCTTAAACCTGCCCCAAATCTCTTCTTTTGTTTTGAAATAATGTTCCCTTGTGTAGGCTTCCTTTCCCTTGCCCTCTCTCTCCTCAAGCGTAGTTTTTGTCTGAATGCACAAGAGAATTTTATGCGCCTCAAAATCTTCTTTTCGCAAGAAATGAACATCGTTTGTGACAACAAGAGGAATATTTGTCTTTTCAGAAATTTGGATAATTGCGTCATTGACTTCTTCCTGCGAAGGAAGACCGTGCTCCTGAATTTCAAGAAAGAAGTTGTCTTTGCCAAAAATTTCCTTGAATTCCTCAGCCGATTTTAACGCCTCTTCAAACCTTCCCTGCCTTATCTTTCTTGGTATCTCACCTCCTAAACACGCAGAAGATGCTATTAAACCCTCGCTGTGTGAGGAAAGAATTTCTTTGTCAACCCTCGGTTTGTATTTGAAGCCTTCCTGATAGGCAGAAGTAAGAAGTTTGCAAAGGTTTTTATAGCCTTTCTCATTTTCGCAAAGAACAATCAAATGAGAGTAAGGTCGCCTACCGTCTATTCCAACAACATCATCGTCAAAACGAGACCTTGGGGCAAGGTATAATTCACAGCCGATTATCGGTTTGATTCCTTTGTTTTTCGCCTTCTGGCAAAATTGAACCGCCCCAAAAATGTTGCCATGGTCGGTAATCACCAAAGCTTCCATTTCGTTTGCAAAAGCAGCATTGACAAGTTCGTCAAGATGAATCATTCCGTCAAGAAGGGAATACCCTGTGTGAAGGTGGAGGTGAACAAATTGTTTTTCACTCATATTTAATGCCTTTCCAATAAACTTCCAAATATATTATACACATCTGAGGACGATTTTTTAAAAAAAGAAAATATCTCCTTTATTTTCAGATACTTTTAATTTTGGATACGACAAGCCCCGCCCCTTTTTCAAAAGAATTTGAAACAAAGGGGTCGTATTCCAAAAGTCCTATTTTGCCTTTTCTCTCTTTTTTAAGCCTTTTGGCAATTTCTTCACTTTGGTTTTTGGTCAAGGTAACCCCAGAAAGAAAACTTGATATCAGTAAAACTTCATAGTCAACATTTTCTCTTCTGGAAATGGTTTTTAACACTTCTTTGTGTCCTAAGATATAACTCAATTTTACCTGCGCATCGGAGAAAGATAAGTCTCCACAGGGAATTCCGCCAAATTCTATGAGTTTTCTCCCGCTTTCATACTCCGCGTCATACAGTTCAAGCGGAACTTGCGATGTCACCGCAACATATTTTCCTTCTTTCACCGCCTTTTTAAGAGGAGGAAGAATTGATCTTGCGGATTTTTCAAGCGTATTTGCGTTTCCGGCGCCGTATCCGAGAAGAACGGCTGCATTTCCACACATTTCAAAAAGCTTCTCGTAATCCTTTGAAGTGAACAAAGGATTTACAAAAATGGGCTTTACCTCTTTGTCAAATTTAGGATCACACTGCGCAAGCCCGAGTTTCTCAATTCTCTTCGCAATCGCTTCCCACTCTTCAAAAGAAAGGTCGGAAGAATCGAGAGAAAAGAGTTCATATTTGACGACCTTCTCAAAATGGTCTTTAAGATTGTTTTTTATGTATTCATAAACAAAATCCCCTTTGGGAGCAAGCCCGCCTTTCCCGCTTTTTTGCGATTCAATAGTTCCACCTGTTTTAAGAAGGTGAAGTTTCTCAAGTTTTTGGTCTTTGTAAGGAATCAGCCGCCAGTCGTCTCTCAGAATTTTCAACCCTTCGTGAGTAACTTTTGCGGCGAGTCTTCCTTCAAAGGCATCAACATCCCACTTCCTAAATTTTGTTAATCTTCCTGAAAAAACATCCTTGCCGTTGTTGAAAACAGCGAAAAGGTGCGGAGGTTTTAATTTTGAAAGAAGATAAACCGCTGTTCTTAAATTCCCTATGGCATCGGAAGGCGAAAATGTTCCTTCGAGGGGGATTTGCGACCCTGTCACCGCCACATTTGATTTTAATCCTTTCAAAGAGTATCTCAGATAAGCAAGAGCCCACGAGAGCGTGTCGGTTCCGTGAGTTATAAGAACACCTTCTTTGTTTTCAACTCTCCCGCTTTTCT
>JAAZNT010000301.1 GCA_012798145.1 Thermoanaerobaculaceae bacterium
AACATTCATTATTCTTCCAAGAGTCTCTTTTCCGACGGGGACGCTGATGGGCTCGCCCAAATCAAGAGCTCGCATTCCTCTAACCATTCCGTCCGTCGGCTCCATAGCGACACAGCGAACCCTGTTTTCTCCAAGGTGCTGTGCTACTTCAGCCGTAGCATCTATTTTTATTTTGGTATCAAATCCTTCAGAAGTGATGTGAATTGCGTTGTATATTTCGGGAAGATGTCCTTCTTCAAACTCAACATCAACTACCGGACCGATTATCTGAACCACTTTTCCAACTTTTTTATCCATTTTTGCTCCTCAACTTAAAGCCTGCGCTCCGCTAACTATTTCAATCAGTTCTTTTGTAATTCCCGCCTGCCTGACTCTGTTTGCATACAATGTCAGTTTGTCTATCATCTCCTTTGCGCTCTTTGTGGCGTTTTCCATTGCAGCCATTCTTGCCCCCTGCTCGGAAGCGTATGATTCAAGGAACGCCTGATAGAAAGTGAAAGAAATCTGGCGCTCAAGCAAGTTATCAAGAATTTCATCTTCAGAGGGCTCAAAAATGAATCTTTCTTCAAAAGGCGTTTCAATTTCTTCAACGGGGACGGGGATGAGTCGCTTGTAAGTTATTTTTTGGGTAACCAGAGTTTTAAATTCGTTATAAACAAGGTAGAGGGAGGCAAAATTGTTTTCGCCAAAAAGTTTTATTTCGTAGTCTGCAACTTCTTTTGCTTTTTCATATTGCGGATTTGACGACAATCCGACCCAAAGTTTTCCTATCTCTATTTCTCTTCTTTTAAAAAAGTCCCTTCCTTTTCTTCCGATGAGGTCAACCGTGACAATTTTTCCTTCCTTTTGCTTTGTTTTAACAAATTTGAAAGCGCTTCTCAAAAGGTTTGTGTTGAAAGCGCCGCAAAGCCCTCTGTCGGCGATGACGACGACAACTTTTACAACTTTTTCCTCTTTTTCGGAAAGAAGAGGATGGATGCCTCGCTCACACCGTTTTGTAAGCGAGGCGATGACTTGTTCAAGGGTTGTAGAATAAGGCCTTGAGCGCATCATCGCCTCTTCCGCCCTCCTTAGTTTTGCAGCGGACACCATCTTCATCGCCTTTGTTATCTGCCCCGTATTTCTAACAGATTTTATTCTTCTTCTGATATCCCTTAAATTCGCCATTTACTCTTCTCTTGAAAAATCCTTTTTGAAGTCAGAAAGAAGTTTGTTCAACTTCTCTTCAAGATCTTTTGTCAGGATTTTGCCGTTTCTCAGTTCTTCCATAAACGAGGCGCCGTTGACATCAAGAAATTCGTAAAACCGTTTTTCAAAAATCCTGCATTTGTCAGTCGGAAGGTCGTCAAGGTAGCCGTGTGTGCCGGCGTAAACAATAGCGATCTGCTTGACGACATCAAGGGGCTGGTATTGGTCCTGTTTCAAAATTTCAACAAGTTTTTCTCCTCTGTTCAACTGAGCCAAAGTTGCCTTGTCCAAATCCGAGCCGAATTGGGCAAAAGCGGCAAGTTCTCTGTATTGGGCGAGTTCAAGTCTCAAAGTTCCCGCAACAGATTTCATCGCTTTAATTTGTGCGTTTCCGCCCACGCGGCTAACTGATATTCCTACATTTAGAGCGGG
>JAAZNT010000302.1 GCA_012798145.1 Thermoanaerobaculaceae bacterium
CAGACGCCAACAACACGCCCGGAGCGCCGACAATCACAGCAGTCAACGATGTTGACGCCTGCGCGCAGAGCGGTGTTCAGATTGTTTACACCGCAGGTTCTGGAGCGACGAGCCATGATCTTTACAGAGACGGTTCGCTTGCTGTAACTGGCTATGTTTCAGGCGCGACATACAACCCCGGCGACACTGCTTCACACAACTATGTTGTAAGGGCGATCAACGGAACCTGCTACACCAATTCAAACACGATGGCTGGAGATGATGCGAATGGGACTCCTTCTCAGCCTTCTATAACCTCAATAGTTGACAACGACCAATACGCACACACCGGAATAACAATAACTTACACTGCAGGTTCTCCTGCGACTCAGCACGACCTCTACAGAGACGGCTCTCTTGTTGTTCCAAACTTTATCTCCGGCTCAACCTATTCCGGCGGGGATTGCGATACAACTTACAACTATACAATAGTTGCGGTAAACGGAAGTTGCACAACTTCTTCTGCGGGAGTGCAGGGAACAGATGCCTGCGCCCTTCCTCCCGTTCCCGGAGAAATAGCGACAGGAAGCAATTTTATCTGGACGGCAAATCAGACAGCACAGTCAATACAGTGGAACAGCGAACCGACAGCAACTGGTTATAGAATTTACAGGGGAACGAAGGCGCAACTGCCGGCATTGTGCGACGGAACTCAAGACTTCTGCAGAAGTTATGATGGAAGCAATCTAACTTACGATGCTTCTCTGGATGACCCTGCAACTATTGATTCAACAAACAAAGTTGTTTATTATCTCATCGTTGCTTACAACCCCGGATGAGAAGGTCCTTCAGGAACAGCAACTTGTGGAATAAGACAAATCAATAATTCTTGTCCTTAATCAAAAATTGACCAATATTTTAAGGGCTGGGAATTCCCAGCCCTTTTTTATTGTTTTTTATCAAGAAAGGTATTAAAGTATTAACGAGAGGGTTTAATGAAGAAGTTCTTGCTCTTGTTCTTTTTATTTGCCTTTTATGGAGATTTATTTGGAATAGGTCTTAACGAAATTCTAAATAAGTCATCTATTTTGCCTCCCCCAAAATATTTTGAAAACAACTCGTCAATAGAGAATGTGGACTTTAACAATAAAAACCTCCTTATTACAAAATGGGGAGTTCTTGACAACAATTCAAGTTTTATTTCTCCCGTCGACGAAAATTGTGAAAAATCTGTTCCAAATCAGTTCTTTTTAAAAACCGATGCCCCCTTAACAAAAGATGAAATTGCTTCTCTAAGAAAAAGTGGCATCAAGGTGTTGAGTTATGTTCCCAACAATTGTTACCTTGTCAAAGCGATTAAGGATAAATTGTCAATTAATGAAGGCGCGTCTCTTTTAAGTTTTTCTCCCCTTCTAAAAATTGACCCCGCTCTTTACAAAACTGATTTTACAGTCAACCCTATTTTAACGATTTATCTTGATAAGGAAGTTGACTATCAAAACTTTTTCAAAAAAATTGAAAATTCTTTTCCAGAAATAGAATTTGTTTCTCACTTTGATTCTTTCGACTCTCTCTTGAGAATTTTTTTTAAAGGCAAACAGATTAAAGATTTGCTTGAATTTCTTGCAAGTTGTGAAGAGACAATTTTCATAGAGCCTTTTTTTCTTCCTGAGCCATTAAACGATAATTCAATTTATGTTATTCAATCCTACGACACATCTAACAAATTAAACTATTCCATCTGCGCTACAATTTGGAATCAGGGAATAACTGGAACTGACGAAACTCCCGCTGTATGCGACACAGGAGTTGATTCTGATATGTGCTTTTACAGATATTCCTCCGATTCATCGGCAATAACAGACGCCCAATATCCTTCGCTTCCAGACAATGGAACTATTGATTTTTCTAAAAAAGTGATTGTTTATAATGTTCTTCCCGGAGCAAGCGCTTACGATGGAAGTTACACCTGTTCAAGCGGTTACCATCATGGAACGCATGTTTGCAGTTCGGTCCTCGGAGACAATTTCGCTAATCTTTCAACCGCATCTTCGGGCGGACACGATTCCGGAGATGGAATGGCTCCAAACGCAAAATTGATTTTTCAGGACGCAGGGCTTGAAAATACTGGCTGTTTGAATGGGCTTGCAAATGATTACCAACTTATCTTCAAACAGGCATACAACGCAGGAGCAAGAATACATAGCAACTCTTGGGGAAGCGCTGTCGGAGGTTTATACGACGGCGACGCAAGAAGTGTTGACCTTTTCAGTTACCTAAACGAAGATTTCCTTTTCTTTTTTGCTGCGGGGAACAACGGAGGCTCAGGAAGTTATACAATAAATTCCCCCGGAAGCGCAAAAAATGTTGTCGCTATTGGAGCAACTTCCAACGGTTCAGCGGGAGCAAATTCCATTGCCTCTTTTTCAAGCAGAGGTCCCTGCAGAGACGGAAGAATAAAGCCCGATCTTGTCGCTCCCGGACAATATATTGTCGGAGCATCTGCGGATGAAATTCACAATTCAAACAATTGCTCTACAAGGTCTGCAAGCGGAACTTCAATGGCAACGCCAACTGCTGCAGGAGCGGCTGTTCTTCTTAGGGAGTATTTCAGAAAAGGATTTTATCCAACCGGGACATCCAATTCAGCGGACATAATCAATCCAAGTTCTGCCCTTTTGAAAGCGACTTTAATCAACGGCGCTGTTGATATTTCTGCAACATCTCAATCAAATGTGCTGAATTCTCTTAATCCAAATTTCAATCAGGGATGGGGAAGAGTTCTCCTTGATACAGTTTTATTTTTCAGCAATCCTTCAAGAGAATCGAGAGGTTTGAGAATTTGGGACAAACCATCGGGGGTTGGGCTTTCAAATAATGAAGAGGATATTTATTCAATTTCAGTGACTTCGTCAGGCGAACCGTTAAAAGTTACCCTTTGTTGGACAGATCCACCGCCATCGCCGCTTTCAGGAATCGCTTTAAGCCACGACCTCGACCTTGAAGTAATCTCGCCTTCAAACTCAATATACAGGGGAAACTGCTTTTCATCCGGCTCAAGTTATCCAAACGGAATTAAAGATTATTTGAATAATGTCGAAGAAGTTTTCATAACAAATCCTGAAACGGGCATTTGGCAGATAAAAGTTAAAGGCGCCTATATTCCATTTATACCCGGTTTGGACAATTCTGAAAAACAGGGTTATGCAGTTGTAGCAACTTTTAAAGATTGCGGAGGATGCTCCCTTGTAGCAAGTAATTTGTCAGCGGTTGACAATACATTAACAGGAATTGATTTAAGCTGGGATGAAGTTTCCGGGGCATCAAAATACCAAATTTTCAGGGCGGAAGGAGAATGCTCCTCTTCGCCAGATTCTTTTAAATTTATTGGAGAATCTACCTCAACAATATTCACTGACACAAAAGTTGAAGGCGGAAAAACCTACTCCTACAAAATAAGGGTTTTGAACGATTGCGGCGAAGGACCTTTTTCGTCCTGCGCCAACGCTCAATTTTCAGGTTCATGCTCATTAAAGCCATCTTTTTTTGGAATTTCTTCAGCCACATCTAACAGTTGTTCAATTCAACTAAGTTGGAGCGCCGGAAGTTCAAACTGCCCCAATTCAACATCTGTTTCATACAATATCTATAAATCAACAACGCCGGATTTCACCCCTTCGTTATACACACTATTCAAATGCGGAGTGACGGCAACCAACTTCACAGACACACAAATTATTCCAAACAAAACCTATTATTACATTGTCAGATGTGAAGATTCCACAACATCAAACGGAGGTCCCGCAAACGGAGGAAACGAAGACTCAAACAAAATAGTAAAATACGCAACTGCCCATTCCGACTCCTATTCTTACGGAACATTTTTTGATGATGCAGGAGATACCAATTCATTGCTTACTTCAAACTCTCTCTGGAAAATAACAGATGAAATGAACCATACTGCAAACGGGAGATATTGTTACCACTCAGGGGAGAACTTACTTGACTATCCAAACGGAATTTGCACAGCAATACAAAGCGAGGAGATATCTCTTGAACCCTCTTCAAACCCTCTATTAAGTTTCTATTGTAATTACAATGTTGAGTATGGATACGACGGAGTTGTTGTAGAAATTTCCAACGATGGCGGTAATTCATTTTCTCCTTTGACTCCAATTCAAAATTATCCTTATACATTTGCTTTGACGGGCTCCCCGCCGGGAAACTCCTGCGGATACCCTTCTTCACAGGGCGCTTTTTCAGGACCGCCGTCAAACTCTTCTTTAAGCGGATGGAACTACTGTTCTTTTGACCTCTCGTCATACTCAGGCGATTCTGTGATTTTAAGATGGAATCTCTCTTCCGACGCCGGCTCCACTTACAGGGGATTTTTTCTTGATGACATTACCATAACTAACGCTTCCTTGTTTGAAGACTGTCTCAATTCAGACGGCTCAATCTTGCTTGACCAATTGACATACTGCCCTCAGGAAAATATTTCAGTATCACTTTATGACAGCGACATCGCCGGAAGCGGAACACAGAATGTTTCAATCTCAAGCGACACAGAAACAACTCCTGAAAGCGTAACGCTTTATGAAAATCCTTCTAATTCGGGAAGATTTGAGGGAACTATTCAAACGACCCAAAATTCTCCTTCCTCAGATGGAATGCTTTCGATAAGCGACAACGACACAATAACTGCAACTTATATTGATTCTTACGACGGGACATCATCGAATGTAGTTAAGTATTCAAAGGCGCTTTCAAAATGCCTTCCTGACGAAATAGCAAAAGGATTTTCACAAAACGATATACAATATTTTTCCGAAGACAAAATATACCAAAGTTGGCCTGAATTTTTAGGCGCTTTAGGATACAAACTTTACAGAGGAACCTTTTCAGACCTTCCTAATCTTTTAAACGGCAACATTGATTCCTGCCTTGTTTATGAGGGAGCGCTGACAACAGCTCCCTGCCCCGAAAACCCTGCGCTGGTTTCAGGACAATTCTATTGGTATCTGGTCACCGCCGTCAACGAAGCAGGCGAAGGCTCCGCGGGAAATTCAACATCTGGAACAAGAATAGTCAATTCTGACATTTGTAGATAAACTATTGACATTAAAATTAAAAGTAATAAAATAATTTGCAGGAAGACAACCTTGTTTTGACAACTTAGATTTTCAAGGGAGGAAAAAATGAAAAAGAGATTTTCAAAAGCGGTTTTGATTTGTTTGGCAGGTGTTCTTCTCATTTCTTCATTTGAATTATTTAGCCAATGCAGACAAAAAATTTCAAGGGAAGAGTTGCAAAACAAAATTATATCTAATTCAAAATCTTTCCCATATTTAGAAAATGCTTCCTTACCGATTCCATTTAACGCTTCTATAGAGCCCTCAAGACCTTTTTACAAAAATATTGCGTTGCAAAATAATAAAAATGAAGCCATCCCTCAACCAGAAAGTCTTTGTGACAACGGTTATTATTGGATGGGAGGTCCAACTTGGACAGCAGACACTGATGGAAACGCTATAGTATGGGGCGCAGGTGGCAATCTATATTTTGCAGACGCTAATGATCCAACCCACCCAATTGAAATGTGGTGGGGCGATATACCTCTTAGAGTCCGCATTCATAATGGCATAGCTTTATTCTTCTGTTATTTTTACACTTACGCATTTGATGTTTCAGTTCCTCTTAGCCCAGCTTGGCTATCTTACGGACCCGGCTATTCCCAAGGCTTTTGGGACGCATATTCGTCTCCAGATGATTCATATTGGATTCTAACTGACTGGGCTTTTTATGGAGGATTGACAATTTGGGACCCTTCCACCCTTAATTACAAATGGGGACCATTGCCAAATCCCCAAGGAGGAAGTTATTTTGACCTTTTTATTGATGATCAAAAAGATGTTGTTATTGCTGGGGATTACAGTTCTGGCTTATTAGATTTTTATGACATTTCAAATCTTGCTTGTAGTTCTCCAGTACTTATTGGGCAAATTAGTGATAACAATGCCGGATTGGTCTATTATGATTATCCTTATCTTTACAGCAGTTATGAGCCATGGCAATATTACAATCAATGGATTTATGGAGGTTCAGAAGAAGGTTATTGCGCTGTAAGCGTTATTTTTCTTCTTGACACTTTAAATCCAGACAACAACTTTTTTATAAAGGAGTATACTGCCAACTACGATGTTGTTTCAATGAAAAATTCACCTAATGGATTTATCGTAGGTTATCTTCAAAACAGAGCAGTTGAATGGGCGCCCCAATTTGATTACCTTATAAATGGATGTTTCATAAATAATAAGGCTTCTTCGCTTACTTACGATTGCGCTTACCAAGGTTCTACTGGCGTTGCCGCATGCAGTGCCGGAGGAGCAAGATTTTTTAATTCTTTCTTTACAGAAACTTCTCATTTTATAACCGGAGAATACGCTTATGATGTCGTTCCTTGGGGAGATTATCTCTTTGTTCCGAGTGGAAAGGCAGGAGTAGCAATAATTGACAACAGTGACCCAAGTTGGCCACGAACCTTGTCCTTCCTTGAAATTGACACATCAGTAATTCCTGAGGTTAAGTTCATTGCTGTATCACAAAATGGTGAGAGACTTTACCTTTCAGACGGAACAGACAAAGTGTGGTTTGCAAACATTTCGAACAAAACCAATCCATTTATTATTTCCTATTCATATTATTGGTCAACTTTGTCTTCAGGTAATGTCTCAAAACTGATAACCTACGGAAACAGACTTCTTATCGCATCTGAAAGCGGAGAAATAGACCTTCTGGATATATCAAATCCCAACTTAATGATACAACTTTCATCAATAAACTATGGGGAATCAGTTGTAGATATGGAAGTTTTTGAACTTGCATCTTATCCAGGCACTTCATTTTTGGCTGTTACGACTAATGCAAATTTCTATATTTTTGATTTTTCATCTAACTTTTTCAGCGAAGTGGGATTTCTTGAAAATTTTGGAAATTATTTTATCGCCATTTCAGGAAATGTGGCATATTTGAAAAATTCGACATTCATTCAACCGGTATTATTTGAAGGTTCTTTCCCTTCATTTTATCTTACCATTGATGGAACAACCCCACTTAATATTGGATATTCTTGGGGTCCGCCAGATTTCATAAAAAAATATGATGACACTAAACTTGTATGCGCAGGAGACGACACAAACTATGGCGGTTATCCTTCTGTATTTCTGATAGACATAGGAACTGACCCTCTTGCTCCCCAACTTCTTCCTTATGAACAACCAGGGGTTCTTCCTTTTGACTTGCTAAGTGGATTATCTGTAAAAGATGGATTAATTTATTATGCTACAGACTATTTTGGAACCGGCGCTTTAACAATAGAACCAGATTATGACTTGCCTTTCGCAACAAGCTCACTTGTCGTTACTCCACAGAATCCTGACATACCATCGCATTCTCCCAATCCGAATTATTGGCTTACTGGAAATGCAAATCTTTCAATAACAGTTAGAGATAACGCAAGCGCAATAACTAAGGTTAGATTCAAATATAACAATAGAACTATTAGGACATTAACAAATCAAACACCGGCCGGGCAAGATGGGGTTTACTCTTTCATTTGGGACACAACTCTCTGGACA
>JAAZNT010000303.1 GCA_012798145.1 Thermoanaerobaculaceae bacterium
CGTTATTTCATCAACTAAAGGGTGCTCTGGAGCCAGAACAAGGTAAGTGGCACCGTATATTGTGTCTATTCTTGTTGTAAATATCGTAACTTTCTTTTCGCTTCCATCTATCCCGAAGTCAATCATTGCCCCTTCTGATTTGCCTATCCAGTTTTTCTGCATAAGAATAACTTCCTGGGGCCATTCTTTTAATTGCTCAAGATTTCCATAAAGTTCTTCGGCATAGGCGGTGGTTCTGATGAACCACTGCTCCATATTTTTCATAAATACCTGACTGCCGCATCTCCAACATTTTCCATCGGAAACTTGTTCGTTGGCAAGAACCGTTTCGCAGTCGGGACACCAGTTGACAGGAGAATTAGCCCTGTAAACCAATCCCTTTTCAAGCATTTTAAGGAAAAACCATTGATTCCATTTGTAATAATCGGGTTCGCAGGTTCTTATTTCCCTGTCCCAATCGTAAAGAAAGCCGAGACGGTCAAGCTGAACCTTCATATACTCTATATTTGTATCTGTCCATATTTTCGGATGGGCTTGCCCTTTAATAGCTGCGTTTTCAGCGGGAAGCCCAAAAGCGTCAAAGCCCATCGGATGCAAAACCGCTTCTCCAAGCATCCTGTGGTATCTCGCTATCGCGTCTCCTATTGTGTAGTTTCTTACATGGCCCATATGTATTTTCCCCGAAGGGTACATAAACATTTCAAGGCAGTAGTATTTCTTTTTTGAAAAATCCATAGTGGTTTTTGCAACATTTTTATCATTCCACATTTTCTGAATTTTGGTTTCACTAATTCTCGGATTGTGCGGCATTCCTTCTTCCTCCGTTTTCCTCCATTTGTATTATACAACAAAAAGTTTTTTTAGTTAAATAGAAAAGGGCGCAGGACTCAATTGTTCCTGCGCCCTAAAATTACCTAAAAATGATTTAAAAATCAGTACTTCCAAATAAGAATCGTCTCTCCTCCATCGGGGTTGACAAATTTGAATGTGTTATCAACTCCCTTCGGAACAACTGCTTTTAAGGAAGAACCGCCCTTTATTTTGATATTGGATGTGGATTTCCAAGTTACTGTGTTCCACTGAGTTCCATTGATATAAACCTTTATTCCTTGTTGCAAATTGCTTCCCAATACTTTTATTCTGAAGGGACTGCCTAATTTTGTCATTGAGGTTATAACAGGCGGAGGCGTGTTTGCAAGCGTTATTGTATTTGATTCAAGACTGTACTTTCCATTTTTATCGTAAGCGACAACAGCGAATCTGTAAACCTTGTTAAGTTCAAGTCCGCTTACGCTTCCGCCGTTGTTTATGACAGAATGAGTTCTGTATTTATACCCATATACATCGGGTTCGTCAGTGTATAAAATGTCATAACCGGCTATATTCTGAGATGTTGATGGTGTCCACGAGAGAGTTGCCGTATCGCCACTCCTTACGCCTGAAAGGTTCGTCGGGGGATTTATGGCGTCTTTATTGACAGTAACCTGATTTGAGAAATATGAAACTTCTTCTGGATTCTTGCCGTCGTCCGCCTTTGCAAAAATGAGATAGTTCCCGTCGGGAATTTCTGATGTGTCCCAATTTACAGAGTAATTTCCGGTTGCTGAAGTCAAATCTTTCTCTATCAGTAATCCATTTGCAAAATCGGGGGAATTTGTGAAGAAAACGCTTACTTTGGTGTTTTCATCCGCCGGCTCAACTCTCAAATTTATTGAATATCCTTTGTTTGAAGGAGTTACGCTTTCAAATGTTATCTGCGGCGGTTGATGGTTGCATAAAGCAAAAAGGTCCCCCTCTCCCTGATTGAGATTTGTCATTCCAAATTTCCAAGTCCCTTTTGATGCGGGGGAAACTTCAAAGAATGATGTCAAATCTTGATTAGACTGGTAAAACTTTATGCCGTTAAAGGAAGTATAGTTATCTTTTGTAACAGTGTCGCCCTGTGGGGTTACAAGATAAATTTCTGGCAAAACTGATGATCCTGTTCCTAAGAAAACCACCTTATTCTTATCTTCAACAAGATTTAAACTCTTTTCATATCCCGTTGGAGATAAAGATTTTTCTTCCGCAAGCCATATTTCAAAAAGATTGTCATAATTCGTTCCCACAAGAAAATGTATATCACCATTTTCAACTTTCAACTCGGCTGCAAATGTTCCTCCGCCTACTTCAATTTGTCCTCTAAGATAACCTCCCCAATCGTTAGATTTAGTTTTGCCAACGGAAACCCCCATATCCACTGCTCCAATGACATAGGGCAAACCGCCACAAATCTGTCTCACAAAGGCTCTGGTTGCTTTGCAAAGCAAACATTCAAAGCAGCAATCCCAATCGGGTATTTGAAGAGAACCGTTTGCATCTCCTGAAATCAAAACTGCAGTCAACTCATATTTTTGTTGAAA
>JAAZNT010000015.1 GCA_012798145.1 Thermoanaerobaculaceae bacterium
AACTCGTCGGAAAAGCCCCGCAACTCGTCCGCAGAGTCCCGCAACTCGTCCGCAAAAGCCCGCAACTCGTCCGCAAAGTCCCGCAACTCGTCCGCAAAGCCCCGCTGTCCTTCCCTGAAATGGGAGGAACTATTCCCCCCTCTCATCTCAGGAGAGGGCGGGTGAGGTTTCCGCTTAAGGAAAACCCCCTCTTTTTCTCCCCCTGAAATGGGGAGATTGGGTGCAGCCCTCATCTTCCTTGCATTTTGCCCATTGGCGTCGGGGCGCCCTTGGCTCCGCCAAGCAACTTTGTTCGACCTTCCTGAAAAATAATTTATTTCAACTTATTCTATAAAAGAATCTCCCTCATAACTATTTCGTCAAGATTATGAACAAATTTGCATGTTATACATTGTTTTTTCTTTGAGGCAACGATTCCTTTTTCCATACTTTTTTCAAAAGGGAATTCGGGGACGGTTGACTTTTATGAAGAAGAAAAGTATAATTATTTTCTAGTTTAAATATACTTAGGTATTTTGGAAGGAGAAGAAGATGCCAGTAGCAAGAATAAATGAGACATATAGAAGGCTTTTTTCAATTAGGTTGGGGCGTCCCGGAGCTTTACAAAACAGATTGACTCCAGGATTAATTACTATAATTGTTTATGCGGGTAATGAGACAATTACCATTAAGGGAACATATAATGGAGATAATGGATTACTAAGTGGGTTAGCTCAATTGTATAGATTGGGATATTTAGATAATAGAGAAGAAGTTGCTTTTCAAATTAGAGATCAAAATACTATAGAAATTGCTTTTCAAGTAGCCGAGGTAGGTCAAAACCAGGCGCAAGTTAATTTAATGGAAAGGGAGCAAACTGTTTTTGAACGCAGACACCTCAACCACATACATATTGAACCATTTAGACCAGAAAATCTGAGAAATTGGTTCCCCAGAACGGAACCTGATATATATATGATTTTCGGCGTTTTAGAGGAATATACAGATTTCAAATACTGTTGCGGAACAAATATGGATCTTCTTCGTCAGCTAGGTTATCAAACAGAAGAAAATGCTAAACCAGATGCAATTTTGATTAGCAGGACAACAGGAGAATACTTAATTGCTGAGTTTAAACTTAGGAGCTCTCAATTTTTTCAGAATCATGATCGTGATGATATAGATGTGTTAGTCGTATGGGAAAATGATGTTAATGAAGAAGGAAGAAATGAGCTACCAAACCACATAGTTGTGTTATCTGAAATAGCTAGGACAGCTGCAGTAGATAATTTTGCTGCCGATGAATAAATATATACTATCCTTTAATTCCTTAACAGATCCTTAAATTCAATTTTTTGGTAGATTTTTCTTTTAAAATTGTCTATTTAAATTTCATCGATTGTTCAGCAAATTTTTATTTCACAAAGGAAACCCTCGACAGTTTGATGCTTATCCCCAACATTTTGAATTTCATTTCTAGAGATGGGGCATAGGGGTAGAGAAAAATCAATTGAAAAAATTTTGCACCAAGACTGAATAAGATTGCTTGGCGAAGCCAAGCGCGCCCCGACGCCAATGGGCAAAATGCAAGGAAGATGAGGGGCTGTCCAAAGAGGGGGTTTCCACAAGTTGAAACCTCACCCCTACCCTCTCATGTGATGAGAGAGGGATTAAGAGGAAGACTGCTTCGCTTGAAAATGCTTCGAATATAATCTCGCAGTGACAGCGTTTTTAAGTTGAAACCTCACCCCGCCCTCTCCTGAGAGGCGAGGGGATGCTTGAGCGTCATTCTGATTGTTTTCCTCGTTCTTGACCCTTGAAGAATCTTGTCGCTTCGAAGTGGGGGGATCCTTCAGGGGCAGTTGCTTCGAGGGAGCGTTCAGGAGGACAAGAAGGAGTATTGGTAATTTCTGAGTTTTGCTTACTTCTAATTTTGTCTTGAAATTCTGAATCCTTTTTTGAGGGACGGCTTTCTTCCAATTTCTTTTAGCATTTGATGAAGTTTTTTTTGTTCTTCTTCGTCCCACTCCTTGCTTTTTGTTTTGCCGTCATAAATTTCATACATTGATTTGTATGGCTCTGGAGTCAAATCTGGCATAACAACATTTGCCCCGCATTTTAACCCCATCGCCCTGCCTTCTTTGGGGTCAAGAACTGAAAGCGCTGTAGTTGATGGAATATTTGCAGTAGGATTCAATATTCTTGCAAGGGATATAAGCAAAAGCGTTGTTCTTTCTATCTCTTTTATTTCTATTTTCTCCAAATCGCGCCAAAAAGCGGTCTCTTTGTGGGGAATGTATGGACCAATTGCAATCATATCCAAATCAAGTTCTGAAATTAGCATAAGGTCTTCAGCAAGCGATTCGTATGTTTGAAAAGGAATTCCAACCATTATACCGCTTCCCACTTCATATCCAATTTCTTTCAAATTTTTTAATATTTCTATTCTTTTGTTTGAAGCCACTTTTAGAGAAGGATGGCTTTTCTGGTAAAGGTTCAAATCCGATGTTTCAAACTTCAGAAGATATCTGTCCGCCCCAATTTCTTTCCACTTTAAAAAATCTTCAAATTTTCTTTCTCCCAAACTTAATGTCACTGCGACATCAAAATCCTCTTTAATTTTGGCGATTATCTCCCCGATGAAATCGGATGAGATTGATGGGTCTTCTCCCGACTGGATGACGATAGTTTTAAAACCAAAATTTGACGCTTTCTCCGCCGCTTTCAGGATTTCTTCCCGCTCCATTCTATATCTTTTGAGTTTTTTGTTTTCTCTATTTAGCCCGCAATATAGGCAATCTTTTACGCAATAATTTGAAATCTCAATGATTGCCCTTAAATGAACTTCGTCTTTGAAAATTTTTTCTCTTATTTGGTCAGCTTTGTTGAAAATCTCTTCAGCTTCAGGTGAATTTACATTTTTAAGAACCTTTATTACCTGCTCTTTAGTCATCATTTTCTGCAAAAACTTTTAGCGCATAGGGAAAAGGAGAAAGAGCCCTTTCAAGAATTCCGTGCAAATATGCAAGAGTGATTCCGTAATTTGTTATGGGAACATTTTTCTCTTTACAAAGATTTATCCTGTTTTGCATTTCGCTCCTGTTCCCCATACAGTTTCCGCAGTGAACAACAAGAGAGTATTCTGAAGGATCCTCGGGAAAATCCCTTCCTTGCACTGTATCAAAGGTCAATTTTTTGCCACTTCTTTCCAAAAGAAGGCGAGGAATTTTCACTCTCCCTATGTCATCACATATAGGATGGTGTGTGCACCCTTCTGCGATAAGAATTTTATCCCCGTCTTTGAGCGTGTTAATTTTTTTCGCTCCCCTCGCCTGTTCTGCGATGTCTCCGTAAAACCTTGAAAAAAGTATTGAAAATGAAGTGAGGGTTATTTCCTTCGGAACAATTTCATCAACTTCTCCAAACGCCTGAGAGTCTGTAATAACTATTTTGGGCGGAGTTTTAAGATTCTGGAGAGATTCTTTCAATTCTTTTTCTATTGTTACAATCGATATGGCGCCTTCGTCAAGGCATTCTCGCAAAACTTGCTGCTGGGGAAGAATAATTCTTCCTTTTGGCGCCTCTTTGTCTATGGGAATGACAAGAACAACAAGATCACCTTTTTCAATAAGGTCGCTTAAAATTTTTCTCTCTTCGCCGAAAAATTTTTCTTTCAGTTCCTTAATTTTATCTATTAAAGGCAGAACTCCTTCTCTGCCTTTGTTGCCTTCAACTTCAACAAATGGAATTTTTCTTTCTGAAAGTAAATTTTTAGTTTCAGAGGAAGGCGTTGCAATATCTTTTTTGTTAAAAGCCACTATCAAAGCAGCGTTTTTATCTTTGAGAACCTTTAATAGATGCTCCTCGTATTCGCCCCAGTTGTCGCCAACGCAAACAATGACCGCAAGGTCAACCCTGTTGAAGATGTTTTGAGTTCTTTTTATCCTCAAATGCCCAAGAGCGCCTTCGTCGTCAATTCCCGCAGTGTCAATAAAAACGACAGGACCCAAAGGGAGTAGCTCCATAGGTTTTTCAACAGGGTCTGTTGTCGTCCCCGCCTTGTCTGAAACTATTGAAACATACTGCTCCGTAATTGAATTTAGAATCGACGATTTCCCGACATTTCTCCTTCCAAAAATGCCAATGTTTAATCTAAAACCTCTTGTTGGTCCTTGATATCCGCCTGTCATAGATATACATCCCTTTTGCCTTCCTTTACAAATTGAACCATTTTTCTTGCTTTTTCTTGCAGATTTGAAGGAAGTTCCAATATATGTTTTTCCATCATTTCGTAACCGATATTTTTTAAGTTTTCAGGAGCGTAATCCTCAAGATATTCCGCAAATGTAGCCAAAGCGTTTGGAGAACAATGGTTTTGTATTTCTCCCGGCTTTGCGAGATCCATAAAGTCTTTTCCAGTTCTTCCAAGTCTATAGCAGGCGGTGCAAAAGGAGGGAATGTATCCCAGTTTAGTTATATCTTCAATCACTTCTGCAAGACTTCTGTGGTCGCCGAGAGAAAACTGCGAAGCGTCAAATTCTTCGTCAAGAGAATATCCTCCGGGGTTTGTCCTTGAGCCAGCAGATATTTGCGAAACTCCGACAGCAAATGTTTCCCTTCTGATTTCCGCCGTCTCTCTTGTTGAAAGAATTATGCCCGTGTAGGGAACTGCAAGGCGCAGGATCGCCACTATTTTTCTGAAATCGACATCTGAAACCGGAAAAGGAGGATGTTCTGAAATTTTTGACCCCGCCGCAGGTTCAAGTCTCGGAACGCTTATCGTGTGGGGACCAACTCCATATTTGCTGTCAAGATAATTTGCGTGTTGCAAAATAGCCATTACTTCGAACCTGTAATCAAATAGCCCGAATAACACTCCTATTCCCACATCGTCTATCCCAGCTTCCATCGCTCTGTCCATAGCGGTTATTCTGAAATCATAGTCTTTCTTGACCCCCCCAAGGTGAACTTTTTTGTAAGTTTCCCGATGGTATGTTTCCTGAAATAGTTGGTAAGTTCCGATGTGGCGCTCTTTAAGTTTCTTGAATTCTTCTGTTTTAAGCGGTGCTATGTTCACATTAACCCTTCTTATTTCTCCTCTGTTTTTGACGCTGTAAATTATGTCTATCGCTTTCAAAATGTAGTCAAGACCTTCTCTTGGGTAAGATTCGCCGGCGACAAGAAGAATCCTCTTATGCCCTTGGTCAACCAAAAGTTCTACTTCCTTTTTAATTTCATCATAATTCAGAGCCCTTCTCTTCAAACCTTTGTTTGTAGCCCTGAAAGCGCAGTAAACACACTCATTTGAGCAGAGATTTGAAATGTAAAGCGGTGCAAACAAGACAAGTCTTTTTCCGTAAATTCTTTCCTTCACCTTTTTTGCTGTGGTGAAGAGAGAATCAAGAAGTTCAGGGTCGCTTATTCTTAAAAGAGGGGGGATGTCCTCTAAAGACAACCCTTTCAACTCCATCGCCTTCTTCAGTATCTCTTCAACAAGGGCTTTCTCTGAGGAAGGCTTTTTTGCGAGGGTATCCCATATCTTTTTTTCATCTATAATCATTTTTTCTCCTTTCGTTCTATATCAGTTACTTCTTGGCATGAAAAATGTGAATTTTGCGTATTTGTCCAATTCAGAAACCGCATCAATCCAACCTTTATGCTGAGTCACAATCCACCAAGTAATATATAAACCTAAACCGGTTCCTTTTATTCCCAAAGCTTTTGATGTTTCAAGGCGGGAAAACTTTCTGAAAAGTTTTGATTTTGCCTCTTCTGTGAATCCTTCTCCTTCATTTTTAACGCTAACATAAACTCCGTCATTCTTAAAGTCAACATTTAACTCAATTTTACCACCCTCTCTTCCGTATTGAGCGCCGTTTCCGAGGAGGTTTATCACAACAATTTTAATCAGGTTCGGGTCTATTGAGAGCGGATATTGGTTGCCCTCAATTTTTTGTTCAAAAATCATTTTCTTCTGCTCAATTTGAGGAAGGGCAATTGAAATCGCCTCTTTTACAACTTCTTCAACAAAGTTGACATTGTCTTTAATGTTAATTTGGAGCCGCCCCTGCTCTATTCTTGAAAGGTCAAGGTAGTTCCTCACAAGCCCTAAAAGGTACTCTGCTTTTGAGACTATTTTGGAAACAATCTCCTTTTGAGGTGGCGTCATCTCTCCCAGAAAACCCTGTTCAAGAAGTCTTCCCTGCGTTATTAAAGAAGAAATCGGATTTTTTATCTCGTGGCTTACAAAATTCAAAAGTTCTTTGTATGAATCAAGCGCTTTTTGAAGTTCTTCAATATAATACGCTTTTTCTATCGCAAAAGAAAGAGTATCTTTCAGTTCATTAAGAATCTTCAACTCCCTTTCGCCGTATGCATTTGGATAAGTTGAATTGAAGAAGAGAAACCCGAGAGGTTTTTTCTCAGAATAGAGAGGAGTTATCATACTTGACCTCAAACCCTCTCTTAAAAGCATTTCTGTTGAAATGCTCGCTCTTCTTTGAAGTTTGTAAATTGATAGATCCGAAATGACCCTTGGGCTTTTGGCAGAAAGGACTTTTTCAAGTGAAGTCATTGCCAAATCAAGAGAATAGCCTTCTTTCATATAGACAGTTTTGTATTTTGTCCTTGCAAATTTGCATACGACCCTTTTTCCTTCTTCCTCAAGAAATGCAAGAGCCATTCTGTCAAAAGTCAGAATATCTCCAAAAGTGTTGAAAACTGTCTCAAGAATTTCGCTTAAGGAATTTCCCCTTAAGACTCTTTCCTTTACAGTTGAGAGAAGTTCCCTTTCCGATTCCTCATAAGACTTTTTCAAAGTGGAAGGAAAAGGAAAATCTGACGGCCTGTCGCCTCTTTCGTTATCTCCCATTTCTTTACCTATTGAAAAGGTTCTTTGATGTTAATTCCGCTTCTTTTAACCTTTACTCCCTTTGGAATTTTAATTTCAAAAATTTTGTCTTCAAGTTCGGGGTTGATATTCCAATTCTTAAATTCAAAGATTACTTTGTCTCCCTCCGCCTCGGAAAGTTCAATTTTCTGAACTGTCAAAGCATCTTTGTCAACCCAGAAATCCAGAGATGAGAGTTTCTTCTGCAAAGATTTCTTTTTTGGAGAAAAGGATAAATGGACGATTTTATCTTTCTCTTCAGTCATTTCCGAATCAAATTTCTTTTCAAGTTCTTTGAAGGGAAGTTGAGCCCCCATATATTTCATTATTTTGGTCTGGTATCTTTCAACATCCTGAACTACCGCCTCTTTTTTTTGGGGGTTGTAAACAAGAAGTTCGCCTTTGTTCACAAGATAATAAAGTTTGTCGGGATCTTCGTAAAGATAAAGCGCCCTATCAGGCTTTTTTATGTAAATTGTCCCTTTTAAAACTTCAGGTGTTTTCAACATTTTGAAATCGTTTGTCTGGATAAAAGAAACTTTTACAGTTTTGATTGTTTCTTGAAACTTCTGAATTTTTTCCAAAAACTCTCTTGTGTTTCTGTTTTTTCCGTTTTCCAAACTCAGGCAAAAAAGCGGAATTGTCAAAAGAAAAAGAAATCTAAAAATCTTAACCATGCCTGAAATGTCTCCTTCCGGTGAACACCATCGCCATATTGTATCTATCTGCCGCTTCAATAACTTCTTTGTCTTTTATGCTTCCGCCCGGCTGGATTACGGCTGTTATTCCTCCATTTCCCAACTCTTCTATCCCGTCGGGAAAAGGGAAGAAAGCATCCGAAGCAGCCACACACCCTTTAGTTTCCTTAAATGCTTTCATTTTGCTTATTTTGACGGAGTCAACCCTGCTCATCTGCCCCGCTCCAACCCCAACCGTTCCATTCCTGTCGCAAAGAACTATGGCGTTGGATTTGACATGCTTGCATACAGCGTAGGCAAGTTCAAGCGCTTCCATTTCTTCTTTTGTCGGCTCTCTTTTTGTGACAACCTTTCTCTCTCTGTCATCCAAAAATGTGTCGCTCTCCTGAACAAGAAGCCCGCCAGCGACCCTTTTGTAGTTGAGCCCCGCAAAGAATTTTTGCTCTGTTATTGAAATAACCCTCAGATTTTTCTTTTTTGAGAGAATTTCAAGTGCTTCATCATCAAATCTTGGAGCAACTATAACTTCAAGAAACATTTCCGTCAAAGCAGATGCGGTTTCTTTGTCAACTGGAACATTGAAAGCAACAATTCCGCCGAATGACGAAAGGGGATCTGTTTCCTTTGCGCGAAGAAAGGCGGACAAAGGCGTTTCTCCGAGACCAACTCCGCAGGGATTTGTGTGTTTAATAACTGCCGAAGCTGGCTTGGGCAAATCTAAAACAAGTCCATAAGCGGCGTCTATGTCTATAATGTTGTTGTAAGAAAGTTCTTTTCCCTGATGTTTTATGAGGTTTCCAAGATATCTCTCTTCGTCCTTGTAAAAAGCGGCTTTCTGATGCGGATTTTCACCGTATCTCAAATCTTCAACTTTTTTAAAGAAAAGGGGCATAAAGGGAGGAAAATCAGACTTATCTTCAGAAACAATGTGCGAAAGTTTTAGAGCTATTGCTGCATCATATCTTGCTGTAACTTCAAACGCTTTTGACGCGAGTTTAAGTCTCGTTTTATAATCAATTCCTCCGTTTTTCTTTATTTGATCCATCAAAACTAAATAATCCTTCGGGTCAACGACAACGCACACTGATTCAAAATTTTTAGCCGCAGCCCTCACCATAGAGGGCCCGCCTATATCTATTTTTTCTATAAGTTCCTCAAATGTTGCTGTTTTAATTTTTGCTGTTTCCTCGAAAGGATAAAAATTTACAACAATGAGGTCTATCGGCGCTCCACCCAACTCGTCAAGAGATTGAAGGTCTTCATGAGTTCTTCTTGCAAGTATTCCTCCAAAAACTTTAGGGTGAAGCGTTTTTAATCTCCCGCTCATGACCTCTTTCATTCCAGTAAAATCGCTTACCTCTTTGACTGGAATTTCCTCAATTTTGAGGGTTTTTGCCGTCCCTCCCGTTGAAAGAATTTCTATCCCCCGGGAAGAGAGAAAGCGGGCAAACGGAACAAGATTTTCTTTGTTAGAAACCGAAATAATTGCTCTGTGGACTTCAAGATTCTTCATTTTGACTTCCCCTTTTTTTCAAGAAACGGCGTTCCGCTTATGTCGCCGTCCATTTTTTTCCAAACTTCAAACCAAACTTTTGCAGTGTCTGAAACGCTCCTCGACAAGATTCTCTGCGCTGCGCCGAAGGCGTTAGACCTGTCGTCAAATGTTTTTGATGAAACCCTCTTTCCATCTGGATAATAACAAAAAAGTATGGAATCAATGTATCTTTGAAAATCCTCTTTTCTTTTCTGAAAATATTCGCAGAAGGGATTTTTTAAGGGAGGGTTCTCATAACCGTCAAATGTCAAAATAAGTTTTGGTATTTTTAAATCTATGTATTTTGAGTAATCCTGCTTTATTTCAAGAGCTTTCTCATCTTTTGATTCTCTCAAAGGGTCGTCAAGCAGAAAGACATACCCCGCAATTCTTCCAAACCTGTTTGCTATAACTTCAAAAGATGGCTGTCTTGATGCGATAACCGGAAGTTCTTCAAACTCTCTTTGAAGTTTCTCACAAATCGCTTCTGAATTTAAGTTAAAATCAGACTCTTGAACTTCATTAGCTCCTTCAATCACCTCTTTTTTATAGACGCTAAGAAAACCTTTTAGCGAAGGAGAGGAAAGCCAAATACAAGAGTCTATCATCTTCTCAACCGTTGCCTTTTCGTAAGAAAAGAGGGAAAGAGAAAAAACCAAAAGACTCAATAAAATTAAAGTTTTTATCAATGCTCGAAGGGACTGTTTAATCACTCTAAATCCTCCAAAAAAACTCCTGCCAAACCAAAACTTTTTTGATTTGGCTTGCTCATTATATCAAACTTTCTCTTTTGCCGCTCTTTTATCACATTTTCTGTTGACATTTTTTAACTTTTAAAAAATCATATTCCTTTCTTAAGATATTATTTAATCCCTGTGCTTGAAAAAATTCAAGTCTTCTTAAATTTTCTCTGCTTTGTGCTAAAATTATTTTTGGAGAAAAATGGCTAAAGAAGCGACTCCTTTGAAAAATATTTACATTTCACTCTTCTGCCTTTTTGGCGTCTTGGTCGGCGGAACTTTGGGATATATGATTGTTGAAAACTGGTCTTTTTCAGAATCCCTTTATATGACAATAATTACAGTTTCTTCAGTTGGCTTCAAAGAGGTAAGAGAACTTGATTTGAAGGGCGAATGGTTTACGATAACGCTTATTTTGTTTGGAATGGGAACAATTGTTTATGGAATTACAAACCTTACCGCCTTTGTCGTTGAGGGCGATTTGAGAAAAATTTTGAGGAAAAGCAGGATGGAAAAGAATATTGACAAACTTAAAGACCACTTTGTTCTTGCGGGGCTGGGAAGAGTTGGAAAA
The DNA here is from genome assembly GCA_012798145.1 of Thermoanaerobaculaceae bacterium. Classification (GTDB taxonomy): domain Bacteria; phylum Acidobacteriota; class UBA4820; order UBA4820; family UBA4820; genus UBA4820. Next base: position 10,415 of record JAAZNT010000015.1, read on the forward strand.
AACATCGCTTATGAAATTTTGAGAATGGGATATCCTCTTGTGGCTGTTGATTCCAACGAAAACAACCTTGCTGAATTTGATTCTTCTTCACCAAATTTCTTCACCTTCCTCGGCGATGCCACAAACGAAAAAACTCTTGAAAAAGCAGGGATTTTGAGGGCAAAGGGTTTTGTCAGCGCTCTTCCCACCGACAGCGAAAACCTTTTTGTTGTTCTTACTGCAAGGCAGTTAAATCCAAATTTGAGAATAATTGCGCGAGTTAATGAAGAAGAAAACAGCATTAAAATGATAAGGGCTGGCGCAGACAAAGCGGTTTGCCCCGCTCAC
>JAAZNT010000304.1 GCA_012798145.1 Thermoanaerobaculaceae bacterium
CCAATATCCCTTTTTATCAAAATGTGCCAGTGTTTTCCTACATTTTTCTTCTCGGTAAATGCTCCAAATGCAAAAGCCCTATTTCTCCAAGATACCCGCTTGTTGAAATTCTTGTAGGAGTTTTATTCTGGTTTGCATCATACAACTACATTGTAGTTTTTCCTCCATCTTTTTTAACAATAATCCAACTTCTATCACTCTATATTTTTCTGCTCTTTATCACAGTTTTAATTTTTATAGATCTTGAACACCAAATTCTACCCGATGTTTTAACGATTCCCGGAACAGTTATTGGGCTTCTCTCAAGTTTTATTTTTCCCTTCACAAATCCCTTGAACTCTTTATTGGGAGCGCTCTTGGGCGCTGTTGTTCCAACAATTCTAATTCTTGTTTACGCCTTAAGAAAAATTGAAGCAATGGGATGGGGAGATGTCAAATTAATGGCGATGGTAGGGGCTTATCTTGGTTGGAAAGGCGCTCTTTTAACATTTCTTTTCGGCTCTCTTCTTGGAACAATAATTGGCGGACTATACATTCTCATATTCGCTAAAGATAGAAGGACGCCTCTTCCTTTTGGAACTTTTCTCGGAATAGCGGCAATAATCACGCTATTTTGGAGCGATCTCTTCTGGAATTGGTACTATGGATTCTCAGGGGGATTTCCATAATGGCAAGCAAAGCAAAAAGTTTTTTTTATATCCAAATAATCTTCACTTCTCTTGTTTTTGTCTTCAGTTTCATTATGTTTTTCAAGATTTCTTTTGATCTCAAGCGTGCTTCGGAAAAAACCAATCAGGAAATATTTGGCAAATCCTACGATTTAGTGTCAAAACTTAAGGCGGCAAACCTCGCAAATTTTTCTCTTCCTTTTGCACCCTCTACAAAAAATGAAATGGAATTGGCAGTTCCCAAAGCAGCGGCTTTATATCTTGGAAAACATAAAATTTGGATTTACCCAAAAGATTTTGAGCTTCCCACTTTCAACGAACCTTCAGACCCTGTTGGCGAAATTGTCTCAATTTCCTTTTCAAGAAGAATGTTTCTGACAAAATTAGAAGATGGTAGAACCGCAGTCATTCTTTACCAAACGCCAGAATATAAGAAAGTCTGGAGCCAATCAATTCCAGCATCTTTTCTCGCTCTTTTGGTGGGCGCCTTCGGAATTTTTCTTTTAATTATAACCTTAAAAAGATTTAAGAATTCCAGCGATTTCCCAGAATCGCAAATTAACATTAAGCCACCGGAAAATCCCATCGACTCTCTTTTATTACTTAAAAAAACATTGGCAGAGTTGAGAGAAAAGAATCTTTTTCTTGAAGCAGAATTGAGAAAAGAGAGAAAAAGGACAAAAGTGGTATCTTCCGTTCTTGAAAATTTAAGTTCCGCTTTAAACACCGGCTTCATAAGGTTTGATGCGCAGGGGAACCTGCAGTCTTTCAACCCTGTTGCAAAAAATTTGATAGGGCTACCGATCCTTTTCAGAATTGGGGAAAATTTCAAGAAAATGTTCGCAAAAAACGAACCCTTTCTCGAGTTTATAGAAACCTCTTTAGAAAGTAAAGAAATTGCCACAATAGACGCTGTAAAAGGGCTACAAGATAAACTGCTTTTTATAATCTCAATCCCAATCCTTGATGAAATGAGCCACTTTGAAGGGGTTTTGCTGATTATAGAAGATAAAAGCGAATTTTACTCTATGCAAAAGATTATGAGAGAGAGGGAGGCGCTTTCAAGACTTGGAGAAGTGGCGGCAGGGGTTGCGCATGAAATTAGAAACGGCTTGAATGTTCTTTCAGGAGAGTTGAGACTTCTTCGTAAAACATTTCCAGAATCTTTTGTGGAAAGAACAAACAGAATTGAAAATGAAATAGGACAGATGGAGAAAGTTGTAAAAGATCTCCTTTATTACGCTAAACCTATCGCTATCCAAAAAGAAGAAATTAACTCTTCTGAATTTTTTGCGGAACTTGAGCAATCTTTGAAAGAATTATTTCCTAAAACTCTTTTTTCTTTTGAGATTGAAATCGATTCCTTTTTTGCTGACAAAGACTCTCTTAATAGAGCAATTTTCAACATAATTAAGAACGGAGCAGAAGCGGCGGGAGAAGGCGGCGAGGTTTTTGTAAAAGTGTCCAAAAATAATTCTTTCGTTGAAATACACATTGAAGACAGTGGCGAAGGACTTTCAAGCGATATTAAAGAGGATATCTTCGCTCTTTTTACATCTTACAAGAAAGATGGAACAGGGCTTGGACTTCCAATCGCCAAAAAGATTGCGCGGGAAAACGGGGGGGATCTGACAATTTCAAAACCTATAAGGTTGCAAGGCGCAGCATTTGATTTTATAATTTCACTTTAGGAGGATTTATGAAAAAGATTTTTGTTTTTGCAATCATCTCATTGTTTGTTTTTTCACTTTTCGGACAGGAGTTTTCAGAGGGAAGTCTTGATTCAATCATTCAAAAAGCGAAAAGTGAAAATAAAGTTGTTATGATGAAGTTTTATTCCGACACCTGTTCTTGGTGCAAAAAACTTGACAAAGAGGTTTTAGTGGCGGAGAATTTAAACAAACTCTCGCGTCTTGTAGTTCTTTACAAGATTAATGTTAGAACTGACGAAGGAAAAATATTAAGAGAAAAATACAACATAAGAGGCGTGCCTACCGTTATTCTTCTCTCTGAAGAAGGAAATGAGATTGATAGAATTGTGGGCTACGAAAAGAGAGACGACTTTATGAAGGAACTTCTTTCTTACATTTTCAATATCGGAACTCTTTCAGATTTAATTTCAAA
>JAAZNT010000305.1 GCA_012798145.1 Thermoanaerobaculaceae bacterium
CAGGATTCAAGTTATCACGGAAGGGACAAAGATCAGGCGTTTATCCCTTCAACGACATTCAAAGCGCTGACAGGGGCGAAATACCCCGAAATTATCATCTACAAAGCGCACAAGCCAAAATATAACAAAGCGCTCACAGAAGAAATAAGAGTAATTCTTGGCAAGAAACTCCATTTTGACCCAAATGACACCGAAGCGATTCAGGTTTGGGATACGACTGAAATGTTTGCTTTCCTTGACACATTTATGCTTGCTTTCACTCTTTTTCTCGCTGTAGTGGGGCTTCTTACGCTGATTGTTGGAGGAATTGGCGTTTCAAACATTATGAATGTGGTGGTTGAAGAAAGAACAAGAGAGATAGGTATAAAAATGGCGCTAGGTGCTACCCCAAGATATATCCTGTTCCAGTTCCTTTCAGAAGCGCTAATCCTGACAGCGATAGGGGGAGCAACAGGAATTGCTGTTTCCCACCTAATCTGTTACGGTTTTTCTAAACTCGGACTTCAGGATTTTGTTGGAGTTCCGAAAGTTTCTCTTGCCATAGGCGTTGTCACAACTTTGATTGTTGGTTTAATTGGCGCGATCTCGGGATATTTCCCGGCAAAAGACGCCGCATCCAAAGAGCCGGCGATCGCTATGAAATTTTGAGGCAAAATGAACAGAGAAGAGTTGAAAATAATTTTTACCCTATTCTTTTCAGCCGCTTTCTTGAGGAAGAAGAGAGCGATTTTGACAATTGCGGCAATTTCTTGGGGAACTGTCGCAATTCTTCTTTTGCTTGCCTTTGGAAACGGGTTGCAGAAACAACTTTTGACAGCAAGAAAAGGGATGGGTGAAAACTTGGCGGTTGTTTGGCCCGGAGAAACCTCAATTTCATACAAAGGACTGAAAGAGGGAAGAAGAGTTGTCTTTTGGGTTAATGACATTTCTTTTATGAGGGAGCGGCTTCCTGAATTTGAAGGAATAGTTGGAGAAATGACAGACTGGTCATCGACACTTACTTACGGAAGAAAAACTGTCACAGCATTTGTAACCGCTTCAAATTGGGAATTTGGAGAAATGAGAAACCAGATTCCGGAAAAAGGGGGAAGGTTCTTCAACGCAATTGACGAGAAAGAAAGAAGAAGGGTCATTTTTTTAGGTTATGAAAGGGCAAAAGAACTTTTTGGAAAAGAGGACCCGGTTGGAAAAGAGATTCTTGTAAACAATACCCCTTATACGGTGATCGGTGTTTTAAAGAAGAAACTGCAAATGGGAAACTACTCAGGTCCAGATTCGCATAGATGCGTTATTCCGCTTTCGACCTATGTCGCTCAATACGGAGAACAAAGACTTCACAATGTTGTGTTGAAAATTTCATCTCCAGAAAAGATGAAACCTGCTCTTGACAGATTTAAGCAGGTTATGGGGGTGAAAGCTGGCTTCAGCCCCGAAGACACAAAGGCGCTTCACATTTGGGACACAGTGGAAAGTTCAAAATATCTTGTCAACTTCACAGTAGGAATAAAACTCTTTTTGGGAATCATAGGAGTTCTCACCCTTCTCGTCGGCGGCACAGGCGTGGCGAACATTATGTATGCAGTTGTCAAAGAGAAGACAAAAGAGATAGGGATAATGATGGCTATAGGAGCAAAGCCAAAATGGATAACAACGCCGTTTTTGCTTCAAAGTTTGTTTTACACATTTTTGGGAGGTTTTTTCGGGTTGGTCATTTCAGCAATAATAGTTTTCCTTCTTTCTTTCGTCCCGACGGAAGGGAGTATGGCTCTTGAATTTCTTGGCAAACCAACTCTTTCGCTTCCAATTGGAATTTTCACGGCATTCGTTCTCGGCTTTGTTGGATTTCTTGCGGGACATTTCCCCGCAAAAAGGGCGTCTTTGATAAACCCTGCCGAAACATTGCGATACGAATAAAAGGAGAATAAAATGCACATTCCTTTTTTCTCAAAAAAGACGAACGGCTCAAATGGAAACGGCTTTGTAATATCAATGGAAGGGATAAAGAAAATTTACGACACTGGCAAAATCAAGGTTGAAGCGCTAAAAGGAATTGACATTAAAGTCAAAAACGGAGAATTCATAGCCATTGTAGGGCCATCCGGTTCCGGAAAATCAACTTTGATGAACATTTTAGGATGTCTTGACACCCCAACTGAAGGAAATTATGAACTTTCGGGGGAAAAAGTGTCTAAACTGAATAGAGAAGAGCTTGCAGAAATAAGAAACAGGAAAATTGGATTTGTTTTTCAAAATTTCAACCTTCTTCCACAACTCACAGCCCTTGAAAACATTGAAATGCCAATGATTTTCGGAAAAATTTCTTCTGCGGAAAGAAAGCACAGGGCGAGAGAACTTCTTCAAAGAATTGGGCTTGAAGACAAGGAATTTGCGAAACCCACCGAGCTTTCTGGGGGTCAGATGCAGAAAATTGCGATAGCGAGGGCTCTTGCGATGAAGCCCGATGTTCTTCTTGCAGACGAGCCGACAGGGAATTTGGACACGACTTCCGGCTCTGATGTAATGACGGTTTTTTCTGAACTTAACTCTTTGGGAAGCACCATAATAATTGTCACACACGACCTTGCCCTTGCAAGAAGAGCGGGAAGAATAATTCAACTAAAAGACGGAAAAATTGAAAAAGATGCTATTACAGAAAATGGAAAATAGCAACAAAAGCGTTTAGGATAGCGCAAAAAATAAAATCTAAGGTGAAAAATTTCATTGATAATTACGCTTTTCGGCATATATAGGCAAACAAATTTCTAAGTAATCATCTTTCAGGAAAAAGAAATGATGGGGTATCTATTTTTCAGTTCTTTTGGTGTGGCAATTAGCGCAATAGACAGAGGAAAGAAAAAGATTTATAATAAAATAGGGAGTAAGAATATGGACACAAAAAAAAAATTTTACATTTTATTAAATGTTGGCGCAAAGATGAAAGACGAAGGTAACTTTATTGAATTGACGAAAAGCAAATCAAATTATTATAGAATAACTAAAGTGTTGCTAAAGAAAAATGTTGAAATTGAAAATAAAAGTTTAATTCATTTAGGGACATACTTTTTGATAAACTCTCTTCATTTTTTCAGCGCTATTTTTCAGAAAGTGTGCTTAAATTATTTCATTTCAAAGCTATTTTGAAATAGTATCTATGAAAAAGTTTATGTGGACGAAAAAGATCTTAATTTATTCAGGTAAAGATAGATGCTTTATATTATCAAAACTGGTAAGATTTTAAAATAGGATGTTTATATGAATAGATATGTTTTGAACCAAAAAATAAACCAAGATTTGATTAGCAGATTGAAAAATGATCCAAAAGTTTTTTCATCTTTTATTCAAAATCAAAATGATGGTACTATTATTTATATTTTAGAAAAACTTGGTAGATTAGAAAATGGTTACAGTAAAGAACCATTATTAATTTTACTTAACCATGAAAATGAAAATGTTAGAGCATTGGCAATTAAAAATTTAGCGAAACTTGAGGATATAGATCTTTTTACAACTTTTCTTAAATACGCCAATTCGGATGAAAGCACTTCAGTAAGAAGGGAAGCAGTTTCGGCAATAGGAAGACTTCGTAATAAGAAATCAATCCCTGCCTTAATGAATTTGTTAAAAGATAGGGATCCTAAGGTTGTAATGCAAGCAATTAGAGGATTACTTGTATTTTCCTACATGGGAGATGTAAAGAAAGAATTAGTTAGATTATTAAATCATCCCAATGAATTAATAAGAGAGATTGTAAACAAAGAAATAAATGATACTCAACCTCAATCAAAGGTTCAAACAAAACATAATGAATTTCCTGAGTTTTTGAAAAATACAGTCGTGCATGGAGAGGTGCAGAAAATAATAAAATATGTTCCGGACGAATCAGTTCATTTAACTTTCACATCGCCTCCCTACTACAATGCGAGAGATTATTCTATTTATCAAAGTTATGATGAATATTTGAGTTTTTTAGAGGAAGTTTTTAGAGAGGTGCATAGGGTAACAAAAGAAGGCAGATTCTTTATTCTTAACACTTCACCGATTATTATTCCCAGAATTAGTAGGCAGCATTCAAGTAAAAGATATCCGATTCCTTATGATATACATCCACTTTTGACAAAGATGGGTTGGGAGTTTATTGACGATATTGTTTGGGTTAAACCCGAAGCAAGTGTAAAAAATAGAAATGCAGGGTTTTTACAGCACAGAAAACCATTAGCATATAAACCAAATGCTGTAACTGAAATGTTAATGGTCTATCGTAAGAAAACAGATAAATTGATTGATTGGAATATTAAACAATATTCATCTGAAATAATAAAACAAAGTAAAGTTTCTGAAGATTATGAAACTACAAATGTTTGGCAAATAGATCCAACTTTTGATAAAATCCATACTGCTGTTTTTCCAATAGAGTTATGCAATAGAGTTATAAAATATTACTCTTTTGTTGGAGACCTGATATTTGATCCTTTTGCAGGCAGTGGAACACTTGGAAGAGCGGCACTGAATTTAAATCGTAACTTCTTTTTGACAGAAAAAGAGGCTAAGTATATAAATAGGATTAAAGAAGAATTAAACAAATGCAACAATTTATTTAACCAACAAGGACAACCAAAATTTGTGAATTTAGATCAATTTATCTTATTGTTTAGAGGAAATATATGACTATAACAGAACAAGTGGCAAAAAATATTATAAGGAAATTATTAAAGGGCCAAGACTACAGAATAGAAGTAGTTACGTTAATTAATGCTGAGTTTCTACAATTTGCAATAGATTTCTTTAAACGAATAGTTGATGCCAAACTGAAAAGCAAAAATATAACTATTGATTGGTACAAAAAAGAGTTTCTTAACCCATCACTACCAGCTAGAGATATTGCTATTAATGCGGGACTAAACAAAAAGACAATTCATAACATGTTTAATTCCTCTACGAAAGAGATAGTGATTGATGCATCAAATGAACATTATGATTCTTTATATGAAACAATTAAAAATCTTGTAGAGACTGAACATGATTTAGATCTTACGCTAACAATCAAGTTTAAAGGTGTCAGCGTTGATTTAAATGTAAGCGAAAGTTTAATTGTAATAAATACGCTTGCTGTAAAGCGTGCAGAGTTAAGGGGTGGTTTATGGAGTACTGCCGGAAAAAGAGTAGAAAAACCTTTAATGCAAACTTTGTGTAAATTATATGAGGTTCCAAATAGTAATTATGCCATCAAAATTAAAGGTAGAGTGGTACAAGATGCGGATTTTGAAAGAGAAGTGGATTTTTATTTGGTTAAAGGTAAAAATCGATATAAATGCGAAGTTAAGTTAATGGGCCGTGGTAACCCGGAGAGTGCTGATGCTGTAATAGCAAGAGACAGTAAAGTGTTCGTAGCCGATAAACTTTCTAAGACAAATAAAAAACAACTCGATAGTTTAGGTGTTGAATGGGTTGAACTAAGAAACGATAAAGGTTTTCAAAGGTTTGAAATAGTTCTGAATAATTTGAAAATTCCTCACGGTAAATTAACTTCAAATATTGATGAAAAACTGAGAAAAATTTTTGTAGAGATTTTTTCAAGATAATTGAAAACAATTATGGAATGTAATAAAGGGAATAGAACACTCTTGGGGTATTATTAAAACCTTGTCTTACCTTACTGGTAAAGAGATGAAAGCTATAAATCAAATTTTATAACTAAAAGATCAAAAATTGTACATTTGAGTATAAAAGCCAAATTAAAGTTTACGATATAGATTACAAAGTAATTTAACTTTTAACTTGGTGATAATAGTAGGAGGAAAAGTTTATACTGCATCAAGGAGGAGCAGAACGAATGATTAAAACAGGGTTGTAGAGGAGGAATTATGGTTAGCTCATTTCAAAGTTGATGATAAATCTATTGAAGTAACATTGTTTGATTTAAAGATTCAAGTCTGATGAAAAAGGTTGCTTTTAAGTATGAAAATATTAAGTTAAAAGCAAAAATGACCTAAAGAAAGATTTCAATTGGAGCTATTAAAAAGATTATATTAAATATAGATAGATCATATTTGTCGCAAGGCGAAACCTAACCCGCTTTTTTTAAAGAGAAGAGGAGGACTGTTTTTTTTAATTACTATTGAATTCTTTATTTAAATTCGGTGAAAGTTTGTCTTTGAGTCCTTCAATTCCCTTTTCGTCTAAGACTTTTTCAAGTGATTGGGGAAGGTTTTTATTGAAATCTCCTTTTAATCTTCCATAAAGAACTTTTTGATCTCCCTGAGCCATAACGACCATATCGGCAAAATTCTTTCCGTTTGTCCTGACAAGAACCATTAAATCTCCGTTTTTGCTTTTTTTATCAACCAAAGTGTCCCAGCCATGCCTGCCTATCTTTTTGAAATCAACTTTTTTCCCAAAGGGAAGTGTGTATACAGCGAGATCAATTCTTTTTACTCCACCTAAATCTACTTTCTCGTCAGTGGCTGTCGAGGCAACGGCTTTTAAAAGTTTCATAGTGACGCCGTCAAGTTTGAACTCAAAAGAATCTTCAAGTTTCGCTCCTGTTTGTTTTTCAATTTCAAGTCTGCCTCTTTCGGGGCTGAAAGGAGCGTAGCAGTTGAGAAGAAGAGGAATAATGAACAAAAAGAGAAATCGCAGTTTCACTTAACACCTCCAGAAAAAATTTTAGCACAAATCTTCCGAAGGGAGGATTTATCCTCCTTTGAGCGTTTCTACCACCGGCACTACCCAAGCGTGTGTTGTTTCGCAAAGTTTTCTTGTGGCAATGCAGGAGTTTAGGCAGTTCATTACTTCTGGTATTTTGTCGTCTTCTATCGCGGACATAATGAGAACTGATGAGCCGGGGTGATACCTGTCACCCATTTTTGCGCCGCTTTTTCCGACTCCGAAAACATTTGGAACTATTGTATATCCGGCTATTCCTTTTTCTCTCATCAGGTTAAGACAGTGTGGTTCGTACTCGCTGTCGGTGACAATAAAGAGCATTTTCATTTTATTCCTCCTCTTGAAAAGGTTCATCTTTTACCGGCGGGGTATCGCCGTAAAAGAGATAATATAATACCGGAATTGCTCCCCAAGAAAGAAGTGTGGAAGCTACTTCTCCAGATATCAGAGCAAGAGCCATTCCTTGAAAAATAGGGTCAAGAAGCATTACTGAAGAGCCTACAACAACAGCAAGGGCGGTCAAAAGCATTGGCCTGAATCTCACGGCTCCGCCTTCAATCAGCGCTTCTTTGACAGAAAGTCCCTGTCTCATTCTCATTTCAGCGAAATCTATGACAAGGATTGAATTCCTTACAACCACTCCTGCAAGAGCAATAAATCCAATCATCGAAGTTGCTGTAAAAAAGACGCCGAAAATGCCGTGGGCAGGAATTATCCCCACGAGAGAAAGAGGGATGGGAGCCATAATTGCAAGGGGTGTCAGGTAGCTTTTAAACCATCCAACGACAAGAATATACATAAGAACAAGAACAAGGGCGAAAGAGATTCCGAGGTCTCTAAAAACTTCGTAGGTTATTTGCCATTCTCCGTCCCATTTCATAGAGTATTTATCCGAAAGGAAAGGCATTGAAGTGTAAAGTCTTTCAAGCCCTATTTCCCCATCGGGAGTTTCTATCTTTTTAAGTTCCCTGTTTAGTTTCATCATAGCGTAAACAGGGCTTTCCTCTTTACCCGCAACTTCTCCTATCACATAAACAACCCTTTTGAGGTTTTTGTGGTAAATATCCTGTTTTACCGGTTCAATTTTAAATGTCGCTGTTTGGGAAAGAGGAACCATCGCTCCTGTTCTTGAGGGAATCATTATTGATGAAATCGCTTCCGGGCTTGATTTTGACCAATTGGAGAATTTCAGTTTTATCGGGACGCTTTCTCTTTCGTTTTCAAAGTGGGCGTAATCGGCGGGAAATTCGCCAAGAACAAGGGCGAGGGCATTGCTGATTTCCATTGTTGAAATCCCGAGAGAAGCGGCTTCTTTAGGGTCAACTTCGATTGAAAGTTGCTTTTGTGGAGCAAGCATAAAAATATCGCTGTCAACAACGCTTTCTGTGTTTTTGAAAAGATTTAAAACTTTCTGCCCCAAAGCCATTGTTTTATCAAGATTTGGGCCATAAATTTCAGCAACAAGAGTTGAAATCACAGGGGGACCGGGAGGAATTTCAACAATCTTAAGTTTTACACCATATTCTTTTGCCGTTGGTTCAAGAAGGGTTCGCAATTCTTTTGCGATTTCGTGGCTCTGCTTGCTCCTCTTGCCTTTGGGAAGAAGGTTTACCTGTATGTCTGCCTTGTTAGAAGATTGCCTTAAAAAATAGTGGCGAACAAGTCCGTTGAAAGTTATCGGGGCTGATGTTCCTGCGTAAATTTCAAAATCGGTGACTCCCTCCATATCCCTGATTTTTGAGGAAAGCGCCATTGCAGCTTTCAAAGTGTCTTCAAGAGTTGTTCCTTCGTTCATATCAAGGACAACCTGAATTTCGCTCTTGTTATCAAAGGGAAGCATTTTCACTTTCACAAATTTAATCAAAACAAGTCCTATTGAAATGACGAGAAGAAGAAGATTTCCAATAAGAAAGTAAGCCATAACCTTCTTTGAGGAAAGAAGTTTTGACATAAAATTCCTGTAATGTTTTAAAAGCGACATCTCTTTTTCTTCTCCGAGATGCTTTTTGTTTTTAAGGAGAGCGAATGAAGCCCAAGGCGAAACTATAAAAGCGACAAGCAGAGAAATTATCATAGCGACGGAAGCGCCCACAGGTATAGGCCTCATATATGGCCCCATCATTCCTCTCACAAAAGCCATAGGCAAAATTGCAGCTATAACGGTGAAAGTCGCAAGAATAGTGGGGTTTCCAACTTCGTCAACCGCTTCAATCGCTTTTCTCATAATGGTTCTTGAATCTTTCATTGTGAAGTGGCGGTAGATGTTTTCAACAACAACTATAGCGTCGTCAACAAGAATTCCTATTGAAAAAATTAGGGCAAAAAGTGTAACCCTGTTGAGAGTGTAACCCGCAAGAAAATATGTCAAAAGAGTGAAGGAAAGAGTTACCGGGACAGCTATTCCAACAACAAGTGATTCCTTAAATCCGAGCATAAAAGCGATAAGGATCACAACAGAAATTGTGGCGAGCAAAAGATGCTCAATAAGTTCGTTTGATTTTTCTTTCGCCGTTTCTCCATAATCCCTTGTTACTGTAACATTTATATCTTTTGGGATGATTTTTCCCTTCATCGCTTCAATTTTCTCAAGAAGCTTCTGGTTTAACGCTGTTGCGTTCACACCTTTTCTTTTTGAAACAGAAATTGTGACTGCGGGATAAAAACTTTTGTCTCCTTTCAACTCCTTTTCAGAGGCGGAAGAACCAAGCCCCAAAAAAACATAGTTTGACGGAACGGGAGGAGAGTCTTTCACAACAGCGACATCTCCAAGATAGACAGGCTTTCCTCCGTAAATTCCAACAAGGACAGAGGAAACATCTTCGCTGTTTTTCAGCCATGAGCCCGCTTCAACTTTTATTTCCTCGCTTTTTCCAACTATCGTTCCCGCTGGCATTCTGCTGTTGAAAGCTGATAGAGACTGTGCTATTGCAATTGGACTGAGAGAATAAGATGCGAGTTTTGCAGAATCAAGAACGACGCTTATCTCTCTTTTCTGGCTTCCGATAACTTCAACTTGAGAAACATCCTGAACCTCTCTCAACTTTATCTCAATTTCCTGAGCGAGTCTTGTAAGCGTGTATGAATCGGCTTTTTCTCCCCACAAGGTTAGGGCAAGCACAGGGACATCGTCTATTGAGTGAAGTTTTATTATCGGCTCTAATGCTCCTTTGGGAAGTTTGTCTTTGTTGCCGTTTAATTTATCGTAAATTCTTACCATCGCTTCGGTTTTGTCTGAATTTACAAGAAATCGCACTATTATCATCCCAAAATTTGATGATGAAGTGGAATAAACATATTCAACCTTTGGAATTTCCCAAAAAAGTTTTTCCAGAGGAGTTGAAACCCTTGATTCAACCTCTTCGGGAGACGCCCCCGGATATGGAACGATTATGTCAACCATCGGGACGATGATTTGAGGCTCTTCTTCTCTTGGTGTCATCAAAACAGCAAAAACTCGAAGAAAAAGAGAGGTTAAAACTATTAAAAGAGTAAGTTTGTTCTTAATAAAATAGTGGGCAAGAGAGCCCGAAGGTCCAACTTTAATCATTTGAAACCTCCAAAATGTCTCCGTCTTTCATTGAATCGGAAGGGTTTAAAACGACAGATTCCCCTTCAGAAAGCCCTGATAATACTTGAGCAAAATCTCCCTCTCTTCTTCCGCTTCTGATTATCCGCAGGGAGATTTTTCCGCCGCTGTCTCTAACAAATACCATTTCAACCTGACCTTCCTTTTTAATTGAACTTTTTTCAACGGAGAGCGTCTCTCCGCCGAGAGCGTCAAATCTCACTTTGGCAAACTGCCCCACTTTAAAATCTTTTGGATCAACTTCAATTTTTATTGTTGATGTTTTTGACAAAAGGTCTGCTGTTTTTACTACCGTTAAAACTTTTGATTCTTTAAAGTTTTCCTCATCGGAAGAAAAGATTTTTGCTTTTGAACTAGGCGCTATTTTTTCCGCTTTCTCCTCCGGCACTTCAACAGAAAGTTCGAGCGAAGAGGGATTTTCAATTGTTAAAATGGGCATTCCAGGTGCGGCTATGTTTCCCTCCTCCATCCACTTTTTTGTCACAATTCCGTCGGTTGGAGAATAAATTTTTCCATAAGACAGCAAAGTCTTTGACATCTCAAGGTTCGCTTTTGCCTGCTCTTTTTGAGCCCTCGCCTGCGCCAAACCTGCCTCCATCTGCTCAAGTTGATGCTTTGTAATCGCTCTTTCTTCATAAAGGCGCTTGAACCTCTCGTAGTCCCTCTCCATATTTTGCAAATAGACATCTGCGGCGGAAAGCCCAGCCTCGGACTGCTTATATCCGCTCAACGCCTCGGCAGCGTCAACATCAACAAGAACTTGTCCCTTTTTTA